>JBATKL010000026.1:0-4483 GCA_049669385.1 Candidatus Electrothrix sp.
ATAATCGCCTGTACGGTCATCTGATTTTCGGTCAGGGTACCGGTCTTATCTGAACAGATGACCGTGGTACTGCCCAAGGTCTCCACCGCAGGCAGTTTGCGGATAATGGCCCGTCGCTTGGCCATTCGGGAAACGCCGATAGCCAGGGTGATGGTGACTGCTGCTGGTAGGCCTTCAGGGATAGCCCCCACTGCCAGGGCAACCGCAGCCATAAACAGGTCAAACAACGGCTGTCCGCGCAACAGGCCCACCGCCACGGTCAGGGCGGCCAGTCCAAGGATGGCGTACAGGAGCACCTGACTGAACTGGGCAATCTTGCGGGTGAGAGGAGTAGCCAAATCCTGGGCCGTGGAGATCAACTGGGAAATACGGCCCACCTCTGTCTGATCACCGGTTGCGGTGACAATCCCGCTTGCCTGCCCATAGGTGACCATTGTGGAGGCATAGGCCATGTTGGTTCGTTCTGCCAGATCGGTCTCTTCAGGCAGCGGGGAAACATTCTTGGTCACAGGTACGGACTCGCCGGTCAGGGCCGATTCTGCCACCTGGAGATCCCGACAATGAAGAAGGCGCATATCCGCCGGAACCCGATCTCCTGCCGTGAGCAGGACCACATCTCCTGGCACCAGCTCGGTTGAAGGAATCCGCTGTTTCCCGCCTGAACGCAGCACCGTAGCCTCGGCAACCATAGTTCGGGCCAGGGCCGCCAGACTGCCCTCGGCCTTGGCCTCCTGGATATAACCGATAATACCGTTGGCCAGCACCACCCCGAAGATAACCCCGGAATCCACCCATTCCTGGAGCAGGGCGGTGATAATACCGGATGCAATCAGGATATAGATCAAGGGTTGATGAAACTGGAGCAGGAAACGCATCAGCTTGCTTTTGCCTGCCTTGGTGGTCAGGATGTTGGGACCAAAATGGCTGAACCGTTGCTCTGCCTCCTGCTGCTCAAGCCCTTGCTCCTGATTGCTTTCCAGAAGGGAAAGGATGTTTTCTCTTTTTAACAGGTGCCATAGTTCTTTAGGTAGTTCTTTCATGTCTCCCCTGTTTTTCGTATTATTGAACGTTACCTTCTCCTGCTCCACTTGTTCATGTTAGTCAGAACGAGCTGGAACATCAATCAACATAAAATCAGATAGCTCCCACCCCTTAATAACAAGCTGCTCAGCCATTTTAACACGAACTTGATCTCTCGCCAAAACCTCCTGCCCATTCACCGAGAGACTCCCCTCAGTCAGATAAAGAAAGACACAGCGTCCATCAGCACAGTCATGAACCACTTCTTTCCCTACATCCAGCTGACAACGATAGATGGTGGCATCGGTATGAAAGCTGACTGCTCCTGGAATATCCTGCCCAGATGCAACCGGCAGCAACCTGTTTTGCCATTGACCGACATCATAGGTCTTCTGAGCATAGGTGGGTTCGAGCCCTGCTGTATCCGGCATAATCCAAATCTGATAAAAAGAGACTGCGTCTTTGGCACGATTATATTCTGAATGAGTCAGACCGGTGCCCGCAGACATCCGCTGCACATCGCCCGCCCTGATAACGGTTTTATTGCCCATACTGTCTTCATGGGTTATCTCACCTTGCAAGACAATGGTTATAATCTCCATCTCCTCATGAGGATGGGTTGCAAACCCGCCCCCAGATTCAACGAGATCATCATTAAAAACCCTTAACGCACCGAGTTGAACATTATGGGGATCATAGTAATTGGAGAACGAGAACAACCAATAGGTTTGTAACCAGCCGAAATCGGAAAAATGACGATCTGCTGCTTTGATAATTTCCATAACTCCCCTTCTCCTTTTTGCGATGTCAGCGGACTGACCTTATAAACCTTTTTCCAACCGTCGCACCGTAAAGATATCCTTATCCATTGCATCCTTAAACACGACATTGTCTAACTTCAGGACAGTCTTGTGCTCAACCGCCTTGCCTTTCTTTTTGGTCACATGGGTTTCAGTGGCAATCCAGATGCCGTTAATCTGCTCCAGTTTCTTCACATCAAAATACTTGAGATACCCACCATCCCGCACCCAGTGTACCGCCTTGACCACGTAATAATTATCCTGCCGAATAAAGACGATGGATTTCTCATACCCGGTCTCGTCAATCACCTCCGGTCTGCGGGGTAGGGCCTGGATCAACCAGACCTTATGGCCGTTATCCTCCTGTTCCTTTAACAGGGTGAAATTGTAATCCTCCAAATCGCGGGAGGTCATGTCGGCATAGTTTAAATCCGACCCCATAAAACTGGAGCTTTTATCATCCGTGGCAATGCGCTTCGTCTTGCGCAGGGCGGGCAGATAAAGCCACTGGTCATCGTCCTTGGCCTCATCATCATAATCATAGGTGAGGAAACCGGTGTCCTTGACATCCGGCGGATGGAGAAAAAACATAATACGGTGAGTATCTTCGCCAAAATCCTTGCTGAAAGAGTGAATTTTTCTCACCCGCTCACTGTCGTTTTTATCAATGAGGATCATGGTCATGTCGCTTTCCTGATTATCACCGTCCTCCCGATCTTCGACCTTCTCCATGATTGCTCGGGCTTTGGGATCATCCTTGGAATCGTCTTTGGCAAGGGTCGGAGTGATAAAGGCGGTTAATAAACTGAAAGAGAGCAAAATGGGTACGGTACAATATTTCATAACAGATCTCCTTGTATAATTTGATTGTAGTCATTAATGTAACTAAGTAACTTTTTGATTATAAATATCTTTTCATTGTATTACTGACATGATAGAGACATGATCTACTCACCCTTCCGCCGATTTCTGCTACGGAATTCACCCAGCACCTCGGTAATATCCTGCTGTTTGATCTCCGGTAGTAATTTTTCCACAAAAAATAATTCGGCATAGGCGGCCTGCCAGATACAGAAATTGGACAACCTCCGCTCCCCTCCTGGCCGGAACACGATATCCAGATTCGGCACTTCAAGAAATTGTTGCAGATTTTGCCCCTGTGCCTTTGCTGCTGCCCGTTCAATTTCATCTCTTCCGCCGTAATCCAAGCAGATATAAATCGTCATTTTTGTATTTTTTGCGGAAATTTTTTCTGTTTTTTCAACTTTTTCGAGAAGTTTTGCCGGGATCCTATCCCTTCTGCCGGGAACGATGATCCTGTATTCTCTCTCCAGAAGTTCTGCAAGAAATTCATCCGCTATTTCTAAAAATAATCCCATAAGATCTTTTACTTCGAGAGGAGATCTCTTCCAGTTTTCCGTGGAAAACACATAGACCGTACAGGTATCAATGTCTGGATCTTTTTCCAGAACGGGCAGGATCTCATCTTTAATGACAAGAAACCCCTTTTTATGGCCCAATTTGGTTGGAAACTGATTTTTCTTGGCCCATCGCCTGTTGCCATCTGCAATAATGCCGAAGTTCATAATATGCTCTCTTTTTTTGTTCGCCTGCCTTTCAAACTTCAGTGCGCTTTATCGCAAAGGGCAGGTGTTTGGATGATAAAAGTATCGGAGTGATCAACAGATCCGTCATCAGGGAAAATAGCATCACCAGTGCTGACAGGAATGCGAAATGGATAAGCGGTACGAGGCTGGACAGCATAATTGCCGCAAATCCGGATATCATACCCAAGGAGGTTGCCACGACAGGACGGATTTCATGCCGAATGCAGACGGCAACCGCTTTGTCCTGATCCTGCAATCGTGTCATTTCCCTGTGATAGCAGACCAAAAAATGAATGGTGTCGTCCACAGCTATGCCAATGGCAATAGCCGCTACCATTGCCGATCCTGGCTCTAAGGGAATTCTCAATAGCCCCATAGTACCGAAAAGCAGGATAATCGGCAAAGAATTAGGAATCAGAGCAAGCATCCCTGTTGTGCAACTGCGGAACAGTAGAGAGAGCAAGACAAAAACCACCACCAAAGTAAAGGTGAGAGAAAGCACCAATCCTGTGACCAAGGTGTGCCCGCTCTTCATCGTTAGGACGCTTTCTCCGGTAATGCGATAGCTGAAATCGCCTGTCAGATGATCTCCGACCAAGAAAGAAACCTTCTCGATAATATCTTCCAGTTCATGCGAGGAATTGACACTATGCCGAACCGAAATATTAACCTCATTGGCATCATTTGTAATAAACGAGGCAATTTCGTCTTCCGGCATAATCAAAAAATACTGGGAAATCAGCTTGGCAGAGTCTGGGATGCTATAATACGCTTCATCCCCGTTATGCATTTCTCTGTTGATCAAGAGCAAATAATCTGCGACGGAGATCGTCAGGTCGCACCAGCCGCTCTGCCGCAGGGATTGCTGAATTCGTACAATTCTGGACAGATTCTCCGGCTGGTAAAAGGTATTGAAGGCCTTTTCGGATCTACCGCTGATATGAATGATAAAGCTCTGTCTGCCCGCAAGGTTTTCGTGCAAGAGGCGGTCAAACTGTCTAACCGGTGACGAGGGTTTGAAAAAACGTATAAAGTCAATGTCAACAGTTATACGGT
>JBATKL010000027.1:0-1570 GCA_049669385.1 Candidatus Electrothrix sp.
CGGGGCGCCGTGCCCCTACTCGTTATTATTCCGTTGCAGCAGGAAGCTCGATGTACACGGTTGTGCCTTCTCCCATTGTCGACTCAATATCTATATATCCCTGATGCTGATGTATAATTGAGGCGGCGATGGTCAATCCCAACCCCATCCCTTTGCCGTTTCCTCGTACTTTGCTTGAGAAATACGGATCAAAGACATTAGCAAGATCCTTGTGCTCTATGCCCATGCCTTGATCCTGAAGAGTTATCCTGATGTATTGTCCTTGATTCCGTTCAGGGTCAATCTGCCCGGAACGAGTTATATTATCAGCGGTCAGGGTAATTCCCCCTTCCGCCCCCATGGCCTCACGAGCATTAAGAAAGAGTTCACGCAGGGCCAAATCCAGCTGACCCGGATCGATATATCCCATCCATAAATCCGGTGAAAAATGAAATTCTGGAACGATATCAGAGCCTGCAAACACAGCGACGCAGCAGCTGACAACCAGATCTCCAAGCGGAATAGCTTGGCGTGCAGGTGGATCAAAATTTGAGAAAAGCAAGAACTTATGGGTCAGATCCTTTGCCTGGACAGAGGCTTCAGTTGCGTAATCAAGAAACCCAACAGCATTATGCCCCGGCGGCATGTTCATGGCAGCAAGTTCGATATTACCGACAATGGCCATCAGAAGGTTATTAAAGTCATGGGCTATACCTCCTGCCAAGGTTGCAACCAATCCCATTTTGCTGTTTTTCAGGAAGGTTGCCTCTAGTTTTTTTCGACGAGTGATATCAATACAGTACTCTATGGCCTGTGTCTTTTTTCCATCCCCCTGTTGAGGAGCTACCGGATGGGTATGCACTTCCAAGATCTGTTCATTTCCTCGACGATCAAGAATACTGTGCTCAAAAATACTGTGCTCAAGCAAAGCCGGTCCATCCTGACATATAACATCCTGCAAAGGACAGGGCAGTCCGTTCTCGTGACAAGGCTGATCTAATCCGTGCAGATATTGATAACATTTTTCACCTTCAGGTACGCCAGAGCTTCCCTCCCGTGTCGCCTTATTGGCAATGGCAACTGTATAATCAGCAATGTTCACCACCATAAAAGGATGGGGAAGGGAATTGATCACGGTGTGGAGAAAATCATTCTGCTCAACAATGCGGGCGCTTCGCCGAACCACCTCTCCCTCCAGCATGTCCCGATGCTGCCGTATTTGTTCTTCGACTTTCTTCCGTTCCTCAACCTCTTTTTGCAGGAGAATATTTTTTTGATCCAGCTCCGCTGTCCGCTCTTTCACCTTATCTTCCAACATATCCCGTTGCATAGCCAAAGCCGCTAAGATATGCTCCCGTTCCATAGCAATATGCCATTTTTCAATAAGGGCACTGGCGCTCTGTCGTATTTCTATGGATTCAAAAGGTTTTTTTATGACCAAAAGACTGTCTCTGGAGGTCAGAGCATTACTGATATCTTGCCAGGAATAATCAGAATGTGCCGTTATGATGACATATTGAAGTCGATCATCCTCCATCTGCATTTTCTTGATGGTCTGCAACCCGTCAAGACCGGGTGGGATCCGCATATC
>JBATKL010000028.1:0-1870 GCA_049669385.1 Candidatus Electrothrix sp.
TGATAAGCTATTGCACATGCCGTTCCTGTTCTCCTGCCAAATCCCAGGTTTGGAGGGTCAGTAGGTCATCCGGTTCAAGAAAACGAAACTCATTTGCCGGACGCGCATATTCCATCTCTCCGATTTGAATTCTGATCCGTTCATCCTGAAGATAACGTAGCACGGTATGAAAGCGTTGTTTTTCCGCCTCGCCGGTCAGTTCTATTTTGATTTTTCGCTTAGGATGCAGCTCGTAATCGGCAACACCTAAAGTGATGACTGATGCTTTGTACGGAACGGGTGTAAAGTCACGCTCATTTTTCAGAGAGCCTAATCCGGTACTTCGGGTGCCGGAGCCGAAACGGCTGTATGCTTTGGATCGGCTGTAATGACGGCTGGACAGGCTGTTGACAATAGCATCGGAAACCAGCGACACCACCACTGCCTTACCCACATCGAAAATCAGCCCGGCAATCAAACGGGTCGGCTGAAGGCGGGCTGCATATCGTATACAAGTCCAAATTCCGGCTTCTCCGACAGCAGGCAGCATCAGCCCTGCCGCGCCAACAGCGGTGTATGCCATAAATTGACGGCGGGTCAGTTCTTTCTGGTCGTGCATGGTTTTCCTCTTGTCTTTAGAAGATTCTTCACCCCGTTCCTGCGCCGAAGCAAGGACGAAAACGTGCCGATTTTCTCCTTCATTCAAATAGACCGAATTTTGATAACCAAAAAGCATAGCCGATTACTCCCTGCCCGTCAACGAAACAGCGCCGTTATCTTCTGGAAAAAAGATGATTTTTGCGGTTATATATGCTATATACGATACATGTTGTAAAATTGGCATATTGTGCGCACTCAAACATCTCTATTCAACCTGAGGCGAAATGACGCAGGAATCACAAAAGAAACAACGTCATCTCGGCGTGCTTATCGGCGGGTCCGGCTTGATCGGCGGTACCCTTGCCCATTATTTCAAGACCAAAACCCCAAGGGAGTTTGATATCCGGGCTCCGAGTTCCAAGAAGCTCTCTATCAGAAACTCTCAGGATATCGTCGCCTATCTGCAACGGGTACAACCGGATTTTGTTATTAATGCCGCTATGGCCTCCCTGGACTCAGATGCCCAGCTGGCTTTTGAAACCAACTATCTCGGCAGTGTTAATATCGCTCGCGCCTGCTCTGCGCTGAATATTTCCTACATCCATATGAGTTCTTCTGCTGTCCTGCCGCATGGAGGAAATCTTGCCGAAGAAGATCGACTGTGCCTGAAATCTAATATGACGAATTATGCCAAATCCAAACTCATGGCAGAAACGACCTTGGAATACATGGGAGAAACCCAGGGGCTTGATTACACGATTATTCGGGTCGCTATTGTTTATGGCGAGCACGATCATAAAATCCAGGGCTTTCATCGTCTGCTCTTTACCATTGCCGATGAATCCATGTCCTTTCTTTTCACCAAGAGAGGTGTCAGGCATTCATACAGTAATGCGAATAAACTCCCTTACCTTGTTCATCATATCCTGACCCATCGAGAGGAGTTTTCCCGACAGACCTATCATTTTGTCGATAAGGAGCCGGTGGCACTTGATGATCTGATTCTGACGATCAGGGCCTATCTTGAGTTAAAAAAACCACGAGAAATATATATACCCTATCCAGTTGTGATGATTGGCAAATTTTTTCTTGAACGGCTTGCTGCTTTTCTCAGTTGGTTTGCTATTGCTGCCCGTCTTCCTCCAGAATACATGTTTATTAAAGATTTTTATCTGTCTCAAGTTTTGTCTGGCGAAAAACTGGCGCAATCAAGCTTTGTTGATCCTGCACCGGAAGAAAATATCTACACCCGACTACCCAGCCTGGTGGTGTATTATCTGACCCGCTGGGG
>JBATKL010000029.1:0-11019 GCA_049669385.1 Candidatus Electrothrix sp.
CCATTGTCCTCCTCCTACTCACGTTAGCCTTAATCTTCGGCAAAGAATCACAAATCCTCAGTAACGGTTTTCTGGTCATCCTCGGATATTTTTTCGGGCAATCTTCCACCCGAACTCGTCAGGACAACAACAAATACGACTCAACACAAAATAATAGTCCTCCCGGCAACTAAAAAATTATTCTGGCTCGAAATCATCATGAAGATACAAAACAAAGCATCATTAATCATGATGGCTTTCGGTGCAACGCTGGTCGTGCTGCTTTCCGTAAGCTATGAATTCCTGAGCCGCCGCACAATTATCGCCGGAGAGTTAATCAACCTCAAAAACATCTCCAATGAAATCGCTCAGCATATCAACTCTCACCTCAAAGAAAAAGCAAACATCGCTCTCACCCTTTCCTCAGCTCCTCTGATCACAACGACGCTTCGCAAAAGCAATGCCGAATTCTCTGCTTTGCAGGAGGCGGAACGTAAGAACATAATTGCCGAACGCAATGAGCACTGGATAACAACAAAAAATCCTGATGATCCCTTTATTCAGGCCCACATGAGTACCCCTGCTGCACAGTATCTCAAAAAACAGCAGGAACTTCTCCCTGCAAATTACGGTGAAATCTTCCTCACCAATGCCTATGGCGTCATGATTGCCAGCACAGGGAAACTGACCACCCTTGCTCATGCCCATAAATACTGGTGGCAAGCCAGCTTTCATGATGGTCGCGGAAAAATTTTTCTTGATGATCGAGGTTTTGATACCAGTGTTCAAGGCTATGTTCTGGGCGTGGTTGTCCCGATCAAGGACGGCAATCAGATAATCGGCATCCTGAAATGCAATATCAATATTTCAGGACCCTTGACCGATGTCATTCAAGAATTTTCCCAACGCAATCAGGGACGGATCATGGTTGTGCGGACAGGAGGGCTTATTGTCAGAGAAGAAGGTATAACGCCGCTTTCCACAACTGTGCCGGATCAAATTGTCTCTTTCTTGCAAACCAGCATAAAAGGCGGGGCAACTATTACGGACCCCATAACTCATGGAGCTGAAAATCAGCTTGTAGCCTTTTCTCCTGTTACAGTGACGCAGGGGTCGGAAAAAATCGGTTTTGGGGGAAGCAAGGTATCCATTGATCACCTCAAAGGAAATAAAGGAGAATCCTGGTATATCGTCATTTCCCTGAGCAAGGAAAAGGCGCTGGCCGCATCACACAAGGCGACCTTCATCATACTGCTCTGCGGAGTTTTTTTCACCCTGTTAATCGCTCTTGTTGCGCTCATCTTGGGCAAGTTCATTGCCAAGCCTATTGTTGAACTGGCTGTCACAGCTGAATTCATCGGTAACGGCAATCTTGATGCCAGAGCAGATATAACCTTAAATGACGAAATCGGTTCGCTGGCCCAATCATTGAACAAAATGGTTGAACGCATCACAAGCATTACGGTTTCCCGCGATAAACTCACTGAAGAAATTGAACATCGTAAGGAGGTTGAAAAAAAACTGAGCCAATTCAAGCTCACCCTGGATCAAACCCTGGACTGTGTCTTCATGTTCACCCCGGATACGCAAAAGTTTTTTTATGTCAACCAGGGAGCGATCAATCAGACTGGTTTTACACGAGAAGAATTCTTCAACATGACTCCTCTTGATATCAAACCGAAATTTACCGAGGAAAAATTCCAGTGCATAGTTGAGCCCTTGCTTGACGGCAGCAAGAAATCACATATCTTCCAGACAGAGCATCAACATAAAAACGGAACCCGTATTCCTGTTGAAATTCTCCTTCAGTTCGTGCAACCGCCCGGAGAAAAAAACGGCTGTTTTCTGGCCATCGTGCGTGATATGACAGAGCGCAAAAAATCCCGTCAACGCTTGAAAAAAATACTAGATACCATAGACGCCATGATTTATGTGGCAGATATAGACACCTATGAAATACTCCATACGAACAGGTATATTAAAAAACATTTCGGTAATATTGTCGGAAAAACATGTTGGGAAGCCATTCAAGGACAAAAGGCCCCCTGCACTTTCTGTCAGTATCAAAACATTTTCAAAAACGACAAAATTCATCCTGAAGCCCATGTATGGCAAATACAAAACCGCAGAAACGGTGAATGGTACGAATGCCGCGACCAAGGCATACAGTGGGTGGACGGACGCACTGCGCGAATACAGGTCTCAACCAATATAAGCAAACGAAAAAAAATTGAAGAGGAACGCGAAAAACTAATCAATGAACTGCAATCAGCTCTTTCTGAGATTAAAATATTGCGTGGGATCCTTCCTATCTGTTCCTTTTGTAAAAATATCAGAAATGATGACGGCTATTACGAGCAGATAGAAGCTTATATCCATAAACATTCCGGTGTTGATTTCAGTCATACAGTCTGTCCGATCTGCCTGAAGGAGAATTACCCGGAAGAATACAAGATGATTTTGCAAGAAAATGATACATGACGCCACCTTCGGCATAGCTGTCCTGCTCGGAACCGGGCTTGCTATTGCCAAACTCGCCCAAACGCTGCGCCTCCCTTCGGTGACCGGCTTTATCTTGGCCGGTCTGCTCCTGGGCGAATCCGGCCTGGGCATTATAACCGTTGACCTGCTGGGCTATCAGCTGGATCATTTCACCAGCATTGCCCTGATGCTGATCGCCTTTGGTATTGGTGAACATGTGGAGGTGCGCCGTCTTGACGGTATGGGCCGGGACGTGGCCTATATTGCCATTCTTCAAGGTCTGGTCACCTTTATTCTCGTTACCCTGGCCACTCTACATATCACCTGGTTGCTCTCCGACGCAGAATCCATAACCCGTCATCAGCTCATCCTTTCCATGCTCTTGGGAGCCATTGCTGTGGCCACAGCCCCTGCTACTACCCTCCATGTGGTGCGCGAGCTCGGCACCCGAGGCCCTATGACCTCCACCCTCATGGCAGTGGTCGCGCTGGAAGACGCCATAGCCATTATGATTTTCGGCATGGCGGTTTCCACAGCGCATAACCTGGCAAGCACAGAAGGCCTTTCCATCGCTTCCATCCTTTTTTGTTTTTACGAGATCGGCGGATCCTTAATCGTCGGCATCCTCACCGGCCTTCTTATCGACAAGGCTCTGGACAAACTTCATAATAATGGAGAAATGCTCACTGCCGGACTGGCCCTGCTCCTCCTCTGCGGCGAGCTGACCCGCCAGCTCCACCTCTCCTCCCTGCTGGCAGGCATGATGGCCGGTTTTGTTATGGTCAACCGGGCTGAACGGGATGTTCGTCTTTTTCGTATCATCAACGGCTTTGAACCGCCCATCTATGTCCTGTTTTTCACTCTGGCCGGGGTCCACCTAGATCTCTCCGCCCTCAAGCTGGCAGGTTGGGTAGGAATGGCGTATTTTATCGCCCGAATCATAGGCAAATACCTTGGCAGCTGGATAGGGGCCTCTCTCTCCGGTGCCAATGCAACCGTACGCAACTTCCTCGGCCTTGCTCTTATTCCCCAGGCCGGTGTAGCTATCGGCTTTGTCTTCATGGTGAGCACAGACCCCAAACTTGCCGACTGGGCGACCACTATCACGCCGGTGGTGCTGGCCGGGGTTGTCCTTTCCGAACTCTGCGGCCCCCTGTTAGTCCGCATGACCATGGAAAAAGCCGGAGAGATCAACCAGGAATTGGTCCGCAAGCAGCCCGGTTCTGTCCTGTCCCGTCTTTTCAGCCGAGGAGCGGCTCATGGGAGGAGCCCTGCCCTAGAGCCTTGGACAAAGGGCGAAATGCAAGCGCCTGCCTCACCGGTCGGCATGGTGGTGGTGGGCACGTACCATTTTGCCACGGCCAGGGCCTTAGCCAGAGTGGCAACAATCTTGGCCCACCATCTTGATGCCTTGCCCTTGGCAGTACGGGTGCATAAAAAAGAAGAAAAAAAAGAACTGAGTCAGGAAGAACGCCATGACCTTTTCTTTCCGGAAACCGATGAGGCAGCTGTCTTAGGCTACCCCATGCATACTGAAATCCTTTATGATAAACGGGCCTCAGCAATCATCGCGGCAACCGAAAGACATCAGGCGAGAGCCTTAGTCCTGGGCTATCCCATCAGCAGAGACCCGTTGAAGTTTCAGAAAATACTTGATCCGGTGGCATCAGCCGTCAGCTGCCCGGTGATTGCTGTTCGCTTTGTCGGGACAATGACCTGGGAACGCATCCTGATTCCCTTTATCCAACCTGAAGAGCTCCATGCCTTGCTCCCCATTATCGAGGCCATGATTACCTCCTGTCATCCTCAACTGACCTTCCAACATCTCCTCTTTGCCGATAACACCAGGGACGAGCGACGGGCCCGTGAAAAAGAGCTGGAGAGCTGGGCAAGCTCAACAGTCTATGATGCCGACGCAATACGCTGTCTTGCCGAGGCCTCGGAATCCCGGCTGGAATCAATCCTCAGAGAAGCCCGTCACCATGATCTGATCATTATGACGGCTTCTCAACTCAAGGGAACAAAGCGAAGAATTTTCGGCTCCCTAGCCAATGTGGTGGTGGAGAATTGCCGAAACCCGGTCTTTGTTGTCTATCCCGGAAGGGCAAAAAAATCTACAGAAGCTTCCTCATGAACAGAATACTTATTATCGGAGGCGGGGCTGCGGGTATGCTCGCCGCAGGACAGGCCGCAGCAAGTGGGGCAGAGGTGGTCTTGCTGGAAAAAATGCAGCGACCGGGACGCAAAATTGCCATCTCTGGCAAGGGGCGTTGTAATCTGACCAACAGCGCAGACCTCCCGGAGTTTATCAATCACTTTGGAAGAAACGGGCGTTTTCTTCGCCAGGCCTTTCAGCATTTCTTTAATCAGGACCTTGTCCATTTTTTTCAGGAACAAGGCCTTGAGCTGATCACCGAGCGCGGAGGACGTATCTTTCCGGAAAAAGGCAGGGCACCGGATGTGGTCAAGATCTTGCGGCAATGGCTGGAGGACCTCTCGGTTTCTCTCCGTCCTGACTCAGCAGTGGAAAAGCTGCTGGTGAAAGACGGGACGATTGAGGGCGTGCTCTGTAACGGCAATCCCGTCTACAGCAAGGCCGTCATTCTGGCCACCGGTGGAACCTCTTATCCGGCAACCGGTTCAACTGGGGACGGATATAAACTAGCCGAGTCTGTCGGCCACAGCATCGAGCCTATCCGGCCTGGCCTTGTCCCGGTTATAACGCAGGGTGATCTTGCCCGAAGGCTCACCGGGCTCCACCTACGTAATGTCGGGGTTCGGCTTACTATCTCTGATCCTGTTGGCGATAAAGAAGGGCAGAAAAAGCAGAGGAGACAGAAAAAGCTCCATGCCTTTGGCGAACTCCTGTTCATGAAATACGGTCTGTCTGGGCCGGTTATCCTGACCCTGAGTAACGAGATCGTTGATGCCCTGCGGGCGAATAAACAAGTTAGTCTGGTGGTGGATCTCAAGCCAGCCCTTGATGATCAAAAACTGGATGCCCGCCTCCAGCGTGATTTCCTGGAACGGCATAAGGAGCCTATGCAATCGGTGCTACGGGGTCTGATGCCCGAGAAAATGGTACCGATTTGCCTTGCTGAAACTGGCCTTGTCGCTGACCGGCTTGCCGGAGAAGTGCGAGGGGAGGAACGCAAACGCTTACGCTTTTGGCTGAAAAATATCCCCTTTCAGGTCACCGGATATCGCGGCCTCAAGGAGGCCATTATCACCTGCGGCGGCGTATCTCTGAAAGAGGTTGATCCCCGCACTATGGCCTCGAAATGCTGCCCCGGTCTCTATCTGGCTGGCGAATTGCTTGACCTCCAGGCGGATACCGGGGGATATAATCTCCAGGCCGCTTTTTCTACGGGTTGGTTGGCTGGGCGTTCCGCTGCGGAGTATTGCTTGGATGGGCCTGGATGACCGACTCTCTGTAGGAGAGTTATCTGATTTCGTTTCACTCTATCAGAGCTACGCTACTTTCCTCGCCTCCCCCCTCTCTCTCCACAAAATAACCCATAAAAAATATAGATTTCATTGTTCTGCAAATGAATTTATAGTACTTCTTTTGATCTATGTACTTCTAACCTGCGCAATACAGAGCAATACAGAGTTCCTCAAACACTGTCGGGAGGCTTGTAAGAAGTTATGGCCAAAAAAAAATATTTCAGCTCTGTTACCACCCTCTGCTTCTGCTTGGTAATATGGGCGGGGCAAATCTTCGGATTTTTTGACCTGCCCGAGGGAATGATCTATGACTTCCTTGTCCAGGTTACGCCAGCGCAACAGCACGCAACAGAGGACATCATCATCCTAAAGGTCGATGACGCACTCTTTTCAGAAGGAGATGCGGTGTGGCTGCACCTCCTCACCAGTCTCAAGGCGATGCAACCCAAGGCTATAGTGTTCCCCCTTCTCCCGCCCCACGGCTCTGAAACATTTTATGCTGCTGCCGAAAAATCGGATAATGTTTTTTTTGCCCGGCAACTGACCCAAGAAAAGAAAAAAATCCAGCTGGATCCTCTGCCTGCTCAGGCCCTTGGTCGTGACCTCCAGATCGGCTTACTGGCCATGCCGCCGACCAGCTATGGTGTTCATCGACAATATGAAGCAGGTTATATAACATCAGAAGGTCCTCTGCCGAGTATCGTCAGTAGCTTATCAGCATGGATCAATAATCATCCTCAGAACCTGGAAAACACAGAGCCCTTTCTGATCAATTTTTTTCGCTCCTCACCTGCTCTGCCCAGTCTTTCTTTTGCCCGATTACTGGCCGGGGAAATCACTCCTGATCTTCTCCATAATAGAATTGTCCTGATCTCCCTTTCCTTTCCTCTTCACAGCCACGGTTTTCAGACACCGATCAATCTCGGCGAAGAAAGCATGTCCTTGATCGAGTACACCGGCTATGCCCTGGAAACATTTCTTGAAGGTAAAGAGCCGATCCCGGCAGGGCCATGGCTCACGCTGACCCTGCTCTGCCTGACCGGCCTCTGTACCTTTTTTGCTTTCCAGTATCTATCAACCCTATATCATCTCCTGTATACCGTTACAATCCTCGCAGCACTGCTGCTCTGTTCTTGGTCAGCAGTCCGCTTTTTTCAGTTCTGGTCACCTGTAGCGGCCTTACTCCTGCTTCAGATGGCCCTCTTTCTTGTGATTCCTCTTGTCCGACTCAAAGAACGGGAACAGTTCACGCAGAACATCCTCCTGGAGCATTCCGCCGCCCTGCGAAAAAACTTTTTCCCTGAACGCCTCACAGGGACGGATGAGTACTGGTCCCATGTTATCAATATGATCAACCAGACCCTGCATCTTCATCGCTCAATCTTTCTCGAAACAGTTGAAGGAGATCACCGGGTCCGGGAAGTCATTGCTCTGCATTGCTCTATCGAGGAAATTGCGGAACGCAGACGGGATTATCAACGTACACCCTACCTCACCGCACTGGCTGAAGGCGTTCCTATCAGTGTCTCCGGCTATCTGGCCGCAGGCCCGGACGATGAAGAACAATTCCTTGTCCCTTTAAAAACAGCTGACCAAGTCCTGGGGTTTTGGGCCTTCGGGGTCTGTTCCCTTGATAAGACCGAGCGGAAAATTCTCCTAGAAACGGTGCAGATGTTTGCTGGAAAAATCAGCATGGCCCTGCTGGAACAGAAAGAATTCCTTCAGCTGGATCGCCTTCAGCATCGTGGCATGGGCAGATTCTTTGGCTCGCAGGCCGTTGATGCGGTAAGTACCCAGCTCGATCAGATGATCTTACTCACCAAGCGAAGAATGCAGGCTTTGGAGATTCTCATCAATGCCTTAAGCACGGCAACCGTGCTCTACGACTCCTTTGGCCGCTTAATCCAGATCAACACAAGAATGTCTGAGCTGTTGCGGGATCTGGAAGGGGTGAACGGCGGCAACTGCTCCTCCCTTGACCTGGGAGTCTGCCTGACCGGTAAGAGTATGGAGGAAATCCGCCGCTTGCTCAGCCAAGTGGTTATCGAGAAAAAAAATATCCGGCTACCGGCAAAACTGGGCTCAGATGCAGGTACTTTTGAACTGATTATCCACCCGGTGAGCCTGGAAGTGGAAGCTACGAAATCCAATACATCCAATGCATCCTCTTTTCAGATACGGGGTATCCTTTTTGAGTTACTTGACATTTCCAATCTCCAAGATGCTTGGCATCTCCAGGAAGAGCTTTTTGAGCAAACAAATTTTCATCTTCATCAGGACCTTGAGCAGATGCTGGCTGCTGAAAAGGTGCTCAAGCAGGATAACCTGGAGACATCCCGCAAATCCGAAGCCTTGTCCCTGCTCCATAGAAGTCGTGAGGACATGCAGACCTTTGTTGAGGATATTGACAGCTTTGTTACCGACAGCCTGCTGACCGAGCATCCTGATATCTTTCCTGTTAATCCGGAAATCCTTCTTCGGGAAACGGGGCGTGCTCTGAAACAGGAGACTGAACAGCACAGAGTCACCTGGTCAATCAATGCCGAGGAACACGTCGAACTCGTTTATGCCGGTCCTGATATGCTCAAAGAGCTGCTGACAGCCCTGGTCAAGGTCTTGTTAGATGATGCCGCACCTGACACAATTCTATCAGCCGATTTCTTTCTTCACGAGCATGCTGTACTGTGTACCTTGAGCAATACAGGCTACGGCATGCCGGATGCGACTTTTCAACAATACCTGTTTGATCAGGAGGCTGCTCGTTCCGAGGCCTTTACCAAAATCCATCAAACCCTACCGGAACTCGAACGTTGGGGGGCTTGTCTCTGCGGAACCAGCACGATAGGACACGGCATCCGTTTTGAGCTGATGCTGCGGAGATTTCATTGACCGGTTCCTTTGTACTGAACATCTTTCCCCAAGGCAGTTTAGCCGGTTCGGTCATCACCCCTATATGGATCGGGGTTTGCATCGTGGCCTGGTTCAACCTACGCCTTGGCTGGGTTCTGAGCGGTCTCGTGGTGCCGGGCTATCTGGTACCGCTCCTGCTCATCAAACCCTGGGCTGTCTGCGTCATTCTTGTTGAGGCTGTCCTGACCTATCTGTTTGTCTGGTTCTTTTCAGAACGTTTATCCAAGATTTTCGGTTTTACCAATTTCTTCGGACGAGACCGCTTCTTCGCCCTGCTCGCCGTCAGCGTGTTGGTTCGCCTGGGAGTGGATACCTTTCTTCTCCCCCTGCTGGGCGAATATCTCCGAACCGAATGGGGGATTCTTTTCGACTATCGCAATGACTTTCACAGCTTCGGCCTGATTATCACCGCATTAATCGCCAACCAGCTCTGGAAACCCGGCCTGCGGACCGGAACCATGAATCTTCTCGTGACCGTGGGCCTGACCTGGCTGGTTGTCCGCTTCCTCCTGATGGAGTACACCAATTTCAGCGTGGGCAACTTGGCCTATATGTACGAAAATCTGGCCGCTTCTATGGAGGCCGGACCCAAGGCCTATATCATTCTCCTGACCACTGCCTATATTGCCTCCTACTACAATCTGAAATACGGCTGGGAATACAACGGGATCGTCATCCCGGCCCTGCTGGCCCTGGTCTGGTACCATCCCGCCAAAATCCTTGTTTCCGTCCTAGAGACCTGCATTATTCTGGTGCTGGCTGCTGTAATCCTGCGCCTCCCTATTTTTAAAAAAATCACCATGGAAGGGGCGAGAAAAATCCTGCTCTTTTTCAACATCTGCTTTGTTTACAAACTGCTTCTTGGGCATCTCGTTGTCCACTATTTCCCGGAACAACGGGTAACAGATCTCTACGGCTTTGGCTATCTCCTCACCACCCTGATGGCCATCAAGATGTATGATAAAGGCACCTTTATCCGCACAACCCGAGTCACCCTTCAGGTCTCCTTCATCTCCCTTGCCTTGGCAAGCCTGATCGGCTTTTCCATGACCCTGATGCCCAATTTCTTTGTTACGCTCTCTGCACATAACGCCCCTGCTCTCTCCTCTTCCTCGCGACAAAGAGCAACATCCATCACAGAGGTCATCCGGACAGATCAGGTCAGCCTGTACAGAAATCTGCACCGAGCAGTCTCCCCCCTGCCCGCAGAAATGGAGCAGTTCAGTGAGGCCCTGGCAGCACTGGAGACCTTCCGGCAAACAAACGAGGCAACCGCTCTGCAACAGGCCCGACAGCTCCTGGCCAGTCTGAACTACAGTTTGGAACGGGTAGGAAAGCAGTTTCTCTATCTCCGGGAACAGCCGCCCGGCAGAGGATGGGGGATCTATGCCCTTCGTCTCGACCCAACAACGCACTTATTGATCGAAGTCCCTGCCCCCTTGGATGAACCGGGAACCGCTGGGGCAGGTGCGGTCCTTTTTGAGAAATTTTCTGCCTCTGCGCTGGCTGTGGCAGGAACCCATAAAAACGCCAAGAACAACGATGTCCTGCACAGCCACCAAAGCATGCTTCACATCTTCCAGAAGACCTTTGGCAAGTCGGCTCTCCTTCAAGTCCGAGGAGCGCCTCAAGGGCAAACGCAACAAACACAGAAAACTCGCCTCTGGGTACGATCCAAGCTTCCTGACACATTGAATCTGACAATCCTGCGATCCCTGACCGGCTCCTTTGACCTCCGCTGGGGAACACGAAAAAAGGGCAACATGTTACGGGAAGACACAGAGGCCTCTTTTGCAGAACTCGTTCTCTCTACGGGCGGCAAGCGGGCTCTGCTGGCAGGATCGATATTTTCCGGGGAAGGGGTCATCAGTCGTGAAGGCGAGCTTGCTCTACGCGGCTATCTCCAGGAACAGTTGGGCAAAAGCAAGCAGGAATCAGCAGCAAAAAAGACAGCGCCCTCAGCTGGACCTCTGCTGGAGGAGCTACTTTTTTTTGACCGAGAAGTTCTGACTCCGCTGGTCCGTCTCATCCGCACCAGGCCGGAGAACGACGGTTTGGGTATACATAAGGATGCGCTGGACAATATTGCGGACGCTGCTGCGGTGCTGGGGTACGAATTGGTGCATTATCGACATACAATCAGCGGTCAGGAATATCTTGTCCTTGCTCAAGCAACAGGGCAGAGGGATCGGCCTTTTGATC
>JBATKL010000030.1:0-2177 GCA_049669385.1 Candidatus Electrothrix sp.
CAACCCAAAGTGTTTCCACATCAACCCACACCGGGAGCGGAGGCCATTCGGTACGACGTACCCAACGTACCTACAGGCCAACTGTTCACTCCTCTTCACCGGTTGTTCGTAGAATCTACTCCTCCCCGGTGGTGCGCTCTTATTCATCTCCGATCACACGTTCCTATACATCACGGACATACACGCCGACTGTACGCTCCTCTTCCTCATCGCGAATTCCAACACCGGTTCTTCGTGCATACAGCCCGACAGTGGGTTCCTTGACAAAAGGATATGTTTCGCCTTCACGCTACTACGTCAGCACCACCACCCCGGCCACAAGAATTACGATTCCTTCTGTGATCAGCACGCCGACATCACAGTTTATAGTGCCCTCAACAATAACCACACCGGCAACAAGAACCACCTATACGCGGTCAATCATGCAACAGCGACCAATACGACGCTATACATCGCAATATGACAGCACCTCCTGTCCTCCGCCCTTGCCGAAACCAAAGGCAATATGTCCACCGCCAGAACCGGACTACTGCCCGCCGGAGCCTTGCTGTCCGTAACAAGGCAAGCAATCTATGACACAGGAACACTGTCTATATTACAAGTCTACGTTACAAATAAATCAAGCAATTCAAATCGGTCCTGTACGCAACAGGGCCGACTCATTTTTTGTCATCCCAAAAAAGAGAGGTAAAAAAGATCATGAAAAAAGTTACTCTGTTCCTTTCCTTGGCAACCACGGCGATTATACTTAGCGGTTGTTATATCTCACCGTATGCTTACCAACACGGTCGATATAAAGCTGGTTACCAATGCCCACCGCCGATACAAGTGGAAGTGGACATAAAGAAAAAGGAAAAGAAAAGGTGTAAACCTGTCTGTGAACCCGCCTGTGAGCAGCCTGAATGCGAACCCGTCAAACCGACGTGTGCATACTAAGAGCTAGGCTACAGGGCTTCTTTTACATTCCGTCAATGGATGAACTCATGAAAAAAATCACGATCTTTCTCACGCTGACAGCACTGACACTCCTGCTCGGAGGATGTTGTTTTCCTCCTCCGCCTTATCATACCGGAATAGTACGACCGGCAGCAGTAAGAGCGTATCGTCATCCCGTTGTGGCACCGGTACCGAGGGTCATTCCTATCCCGCAGCCAGGGTACTACTATTAATGAAAAGATGCACTACCCGCCCCGTTCTCTTGAGGCGGCGGGTGGTGCCTCAAATCGTGTAAAAGCAAACCGTGCAGGGAGATAATAAGCTCCCTGCACGCTCCCTTTTTTCACATTATACGTAAGTTCGGTCAGTAAAAATTCTTTGTAGAAAACCCCAAAGCTTCTTTCCCTTCATCACCCGCCATGTGATAAGCACCACCGTCCCAGTTACCAGAACAGTTAAGGCTAAGGCCATCCAAATACACAGGCCGTCTTCCTTGAGATGAAAGGCATGCACTAAAAAGCTGTAAAGATAGTACGGCAGGGCAAATGCCTCAGCAAGCATAGCCAAAATCATCTTGGCGTTTTCATCACGTCGCTTCTGTTCTTTTTTCACCTGCTGTTCTTGCTCGGCAACCCGTTGTTCTTCACCGGACAACAGAATGTCCAACTCCGTCAGGGTGCGGCGTAACTTCCTCACCAGCGCCTCTGTATGCAGCCCTTGGCGCAGCCCGCAATAGTACTGCTGATAATTGGTCAGAAAGGCGGGCTGGGTATTGATGTATTTCAACTCATGCAAGACCAACTCCTTACGCAGCTGACGCAGCTGCTCCATACTGCTCCCCTGCCCTTCCCCGCTCTGTTCTTCTATCCCCTGCACGCATTTATACAGCATAGCTGCAAGGCGATAATGCTGATACACGGCCAAGATAAAGAGCAGTCGATATTCGGTTCGATAACGCGCTGCAAACTGATTACGAAGAAAATCCTGCTCTGGACCAGGACCGGGTTGCACATGTCCGGCAATTCCTTCATTAGCTGCCATAAACAGCACGTTATTAAAGGTCCGCACCGGAATAACATGGCCAGCAAGGTCTTTCGCTGAAGGCGGCAGGTATGAGGAACTCATTCCCCGTGCCCGCCGGACGAGATCAGCCTGTTCTTCCCGGCTACATTCCGGCATTTCGTCCTCGGTCGGTGTTACCAGCAAAGAATTGAGCAGAAAACGGTCGCCGAGCAGAGACT
>JBATKL010000031.1:0-1939 GCA_049669385.1 Candidatus Electrothrix sp.
GAAACATGCTGTTGCCCGCCTTATCGGTGCCCCTCCCGGCTATATCGGCTTTGAACAGGGAGGCCTGTTAACTGATGCCATTCGTAAACATCCACACACTGTGCTCTTACTGGACGAAATTGAAAAGGCCCATCCTGATGTTTTTTCCATTCTTCTTCAGGTAATGGATCATTCAACCTTGACGGATAACAGTGGCCGACGAGCCGATTTTCGTAATGTCATCCTTATCATGACCACCAATGCTGGTGCTCGGGAGATGACTGAACGGACCATCGGTTTCATCGGCGATTCAAAAGGAAAGGAGCAGAAGGCCCTCAAGAACCTCTTTACCCCAGAATTCAGAAACAGACTTGACAGTGCTATTACCTTCCATGCCTTGGAGATGGATGCGGTTGAGCGGATTGTCGCCAAGATGGTCATTGAACTCCAGAGGCAGCTTGCTGATAAAAATGTAGTCATTTCTTTGACTGCTGCTGCGAGGCGCGGGTTGGCAGAGAAAGGATATGATCCTGCTTACGGTGCCCGCCCTCTCCGCCGTTTAATTATGAAAGAAATCGGAGACGTGTTAACCGAAGAAATCCTCTTTGGCAAACTCAGCAAGGGTGGAAAAGTACGTATTGGCCGACGGAGGGGCAATATGACATTTTCTTATCCTGAATAATTTTACTCCCCCCTCGCTCTGGTTGGGCGCGGGGAGATTTGATAATGAAATATATCCGGCTGCTGCCCGCTGTCGACACCTGATGCATTAAAAATGTTGAGGTGCTTACAGAGAAATATGCCGCAGTCGATAAGAGAAGGAACCCTCTTGCAACGGAGAAGAAAATGGTTAAAAATATTATTTATATTATTATCGTAGCGGTGATTGGTATTCCATCCTGGCAAATCGGCACTGTTATGTTGGAAAAAAAGAAAGTCACCTACCTGATCCAGGAACAGGCTAATAAGATTAAGAAATACGACAACGAGGACCTTGTCAAAAACTATCTGAAAGAAAATTTGGAACTGATGAACCTTCCGACGGAATTTTCCTTTAAAATGCTTGAGCGAAGAAAAGTCAAGATCGGCTATACGTATTATGGAGCCGCCACAATTTTTGACTATACGTATTATGAAACAACAGTCGATATTGAAGCTGTGACTAAAGAGGGGTCTTATTAGCGAGACCTTTCGGACTCAGCAGCAGGCCGGGACAGTATCGAATTTGACTGTCCCGGTAGGTGTTCGTCCAGTGCGATTTCTGCAAGTTTTCTTTTTATCTTCTCGGCAACCCTCCTTTTCCTCAAGTATGAATTTTTTTTAGGTGTGCCTCCATGATTGCCCGTCTCTTAAAAATTTTCATTATCTGCTGCTGGCTTTTTTTACTGGTCTTTCTGATCCAACGGGATTTTTTTATCAGCACCCTGGAAAGCAATGAACAGGCGACCTTAATCCAAGCGAAGTATCAGCAATATTACGGGGTGTATCTCCTTGAGAAGCGGATTGGTTACATTATGGAGGATGTCCGTCCTGACGGGGAAAACGGCTTGCGCATTCAGCAGGAGGCCTCGCTTCGACTCAAGGTGCTTAATTCGGTGCAACCGATCAAGATGAACCTCACGGCAACGGTGGAAAACGGCCTGCAATTGCAAACCTTTGAGTTCCTTTTTTCCTCTCCATTCTATAGCACCACCGCACATGGCCGGGTAGAGGGAAACACAGTCCATTTTACCTTGGATACCGGAGGAGCAATAATGGAGGATACCATCACATTGCAAGGCCCCCCTGTACTACCACTTAATCAACGGGGCTATCTGTTGAGCAAAATGCATGAAAAAGGGGACAAGCTGAAGGTTCCATTTTTCGACCCTTTTTCCCTTGCGGCAAGGACGTCTGTCATCACCTATAACGGCGAAGAAAAAAAGCTGCTCGATAATCGGATATATAACCTGCACCATTT
>JBATKL010000032.1:0-6363 GCA_049669385.1 Candidatus Electrothrix sp.
GTCACCCGTCATTACCGGGAGCATCAGAAGGGCAATGCGACATCCACCAACCCTATTGCTTCCATCTTTGCTTGGACCCAAGGCCTGCACTATCGCGGCGTCTTTGACAATACTCCAGAGGTCGTCAAATTTGCAGAGACCCTGGAAAGAATCTGTGTGGAGACTGTGGAATCGGGCTTCATGACCAAGGATCTGGCCCTGCTGGTGGGCAGCGATCAGAATTGGCTGACCACAGAGGAATTCCTGGCCAAGCTGGACGAGAATCTTCAGGCAGCTATGGCGTAATATTCTGTAGGGGTAATTCATGAATTACCCTTACGATTACCCTTACGTATATGGGCAAACACATAGGTTTGCCCCTACATTGCAATGCATATCCTGCGACCTCTCCTCAGATCCTTCTCTGAGCTGCTCTTTCCGGCCCGCTGTCTGGGCTGTGCGGAGCAGCTCGCCTCTTCCCGCCCTCCCCTGCTCTGTCCCAATTGTCTCCAAGGAAAGCTTGCGATTCCTCCTCCCTTCTGCACCTGTTGCGGCAACCCGCTACCGAGCGAAGAAAATCACCTCTGCCTCACCTGCCTGGACAATCCCCTTGCCTTTATTACTAAGGCCCGATCCAGCTTCCTCTATCAGGAGCCGATAAGCACCCTGGTGCTCGAACTCAAATTCAGCCATAACCTCACCGGTCTTGCCTCCCTTGCTGCCTTAACAAAGGAAACACCTGCTCTTGTGGATCTCAACGAACCTGATATTATCCTGCCTGTCCCTCTCCATATTCAACGCCTACGCGAACGAGGCTTTAACCAATCCCAGCTCCTGGCCCAGGCCTGCTTTCCGGCATGGCGAAAAAAAATCCGCTTTGATCTGCTGAAGCGCCAGCGCCCCACGGTTCCCCAAATGCGACTCAGCGGTAAGGCTCGGCGTAATAATCTGCATCAGGCCTTCTGCCTTGAAAAACCCGATCATGCGCAAGAGCTGAAAGGAAAAAATATCCTGCTGGTGGATGATGTTTTTACCACTGGCTCAACCCTGCACGAATGCGCCAAGGTGTTGTTGGAGGCCGGGGCTAGGGAGATTGAGGCGTTTACTGTGGCGAGAAGTGGGGGTGCGGGTACACGGGTTTCTCATAAAAAAAACGGCATGACAACTGCTACTGTATAAAGATAAAAATATCAAACAAGTACAGACGCAGTTTTGTATTGAAAGACATGGACTGGTGAAAGCTCTTGAAAACATATCAGCGTCATACAAGCGTAAGGATGCGCTTTACTGCAAATGCAAAAATCGTGCCAAATCTTCATGAGAAAGCCGTGTGGTCCAGCCCCAGCTGAATTTTCTTTGATTCCCATGTTGAGGAATATGCCTGTTGATGATTTCCCGAAGGCCCATCCTGATCATTTGTGCTATAAGCAGAAGAATATCATCGACTCGCTCTGTGAGTAGGGAGAATATTGTTCTCTAAAGGGAGTAATTGCTATTCTGGACGTTGTAAGCACGGCCAATGTTGGTAATAGTGTCGACAAAAAAGTGATAAATTAAATACGCGGAGAGTAGTGCATGACCGATCCACTTGAAAAGCAGGTGCAGGACGAGTTAAAAAAAGGCCGGAGTAAACAAAGCATTCTCAAAGGGCTAGCAACCAGCGACAACAGGGAAGAGCTCGTCTGGATACTGAATCAGTATCCAACTGACAAAAAGAAACAAAAGATACTTTTTCTTAATTGGCTTTTGATTCTTGTCTTGCTGATTGTCACGATGAAGAAACTTTACTTTATCGCTCTTATTCAGCTGAATGCGATTTCGATACATCAATTCTCTCCTCTGTTGCTCGTAGAATTGATTGTTCCGGCGATTAATTTTTATATTCTGACGAAGATTATTCGCTTTTCTCGTCAAGGGTACCAGTTTGCGGCGGTGCTCTCCCTGCTGGCTTTGATTCGCCCGGAGAATCGAATCATGCCCGATATTATCATGTATATTACTGTTATTACGCTTTCCGTTTTCCTTTTACTCTATCTCTTTCCCAAGCAGGAAAAGCAGCAAAATAGGGCTGAATAATTCTGGAAATCAGGAAGAAAGAAGCGGGCCTTCACTAGGGCCTGCCTTTGTTGCTTGTAACAAAAAAGCCACGGAATTCTAACCAGCGTGTCCAATGGCTGATCCCCCCACCCCTCTATCACCCAAAATACGGATATTGCAGCGGGGCATCCGGCCATATCCAGGCCTTCGGCATGTTACACCTTGTATTTTTTGAGCATAGGAAAGAGTTTTTTATCCTCTTTTCGTGCATGAATAAGGATCTGGCTGATAACCGCCTCGCTGGCCTTGATGATTTTTTTGACCTGTTCTTTAGTCGGCGGTTGAGGATCATACAAGGAGATAATCTCCTTAAAATCGGCCAGAGAAGCTAATATTCGCTTATGATCCTCTTGAAGCTCCTCAATAAATTCTCTTTCTTCTAAAATACCTTTTTGGATAATAAAGGGAAAAATTTCCCGTTCCTCAAAGTCGAAATGCTGGACAATGTATTCATCTGAGAATTGGTGCAAACGCTCTGTATAGTGAGCAGCATCGTCACTGGTAATGGCCTTGAGAAAATTCTCAAAAAAAACAATAGACTCTAAGATCTTACCATGTTCATGAACTTCTCTTGTCAATTTATCCATACAATCCTCTTTGCTTGATGAGATATCAAAGTTGACCCTCCAACTGGCTCCACCTGGGCAGGCAACTTTTCTCCTGTAAGTAATGGTTATTCATTAAACACGTTGCCGAAAAAAGTAAACTATTATCTGCCCAAAAGGCTCAATGAGCCGAGTAAAACGTTTTTCATCGAAAACACTACACACCTAATCAGGCTCCAGGTAAAATTTTCAATTGCTCAAGTAACTGCATAAGCGGCTCCAGAGCCTTGCCCGGATCCGCGTAATAGCGGCTCCCTCGAATTCTGAAAACCTGCCAGCCGCATCTTTCCAATTTTTCCTGTTGCTCCAGGTCCGCAATATACTGTTCCGGTCCCTGCCATTGATCACTATCGCACTCAACAGCAAGCTGGGCCCGCTGCCCTTGGATAACCACGTCGATCTTTCTGCCAGCAAAGGCATATTGGGGGACAACTCTGTATCCCAGCTCCCCGAGATGCAGAGCCACATCCACTTCCAACCAGCTCTGAAACGGTGCAGGGGGATGCTCCACCGTTCTGTTGGCCTGCTGCGATGCTAAACGTAATTTTTTCTGGCCATCCAATCCTATACCAATACGCTGAACAACCGGACGATGAAAATGCTTCAAAAGCTTGTACCGTAAGCATTCAGGACGCAGATGCTTTTCCTGAACAGAATGAAAGAGCCACATCTGTTCTCGTGCCCGGCTAGCGGCCACATTAAATTTCTGTTGCTCTGCTGCCTTGGTCAGGGCTCTAATTTTTTGCCCAGGAGCGGTCACCATACTCAGAAACATAATATCCCGCTCACCACCCTGAAAGCTGGAGGAATTGCCACAAAGAAGCTTTCGCCGCCCCATTTCCTCTACACCAAGGGTTCTGATCAATAATTCTTCGATAAGATAGGCCTGCGCCGTTCCCTGAAGAACGATAATACCCATTGTTTTACCCTGATAGCACTCCTTCCGACAGCATTGCACTATGGTCGCAACCAAGGCCTCAGCTTCCTCTTGATTAATAATCCGTTGCCGCTGTCCTTGCCGGGAACCATTTTTGACCAAAACAGCCTTCAGCGGATCAAGTCGGTTTGGCAGATACTGACGAAGAGGAACCAGGGGATCATCCTGATAAAAATGCGTATTACTGAAGTGAATAATCTCCGGCATACAACGAAAATGTTCCTGCAAAACAACTCGATTGCCAAAGCGCAGAAGCCCATGATCAAAAAGGCTGGATTCCACATCAAAGGAATCAGCATGATCAAAATCAGAAAGGTAATTTTGCATATGCTGCTGCACATGCTCACGGTTTATTCCCACAGCTTCCGGGCTGATCTGCTTATCATCACCCGCTGCAAGGATTTGCTTGCCGAGATAGAGCAGGGGCAAGGCTTCCGGCCCGCATTGTGAGGCCTCATCAACGATGACAAGGTCAAAAAAACCAGGTTCGGCAGGCACGGTTTCATACACACGATGGAGCGGCATAATCCAGACCGGGATGGCGGCTCGGCAGGCATTGAGATGACGACGGGCATTTTCTTTATGCGTCTGCGCATGCCTCCCTGTCCCTTTGCCGAATTTCTTCATAGCCTGCTGCCAGGCGACCATATGCCGGTGTTGCTGAGCCGTTATGCCGCGAAAGAAATGCTGCCAGGCCTTAGCAGCTGTTAAGGCAGAAAGTTCTTCCCGAATCTCCAAAGCAAGCCGCTGACTATGCCGATGCAGGCTTTCCAAATCGTTCGCAATAAATCCATGCAGCCAATATTTTGCTTGTGCCCAGGACCAAGCCTGCTCAACTTGCCCCAAGCGATCTGCCCATTCGACCCTGTCCGCCCTCCCCTGACAGTTTCTCAATTGCGCAGCCAGATGCGGTGCAATATCAACCAATGCATTCAGCAAGCAATTCTTCTCAGCAAGCTCACAGCTCTTACCCTTGAGTTCTTTAATCTCTGTAAAGAGTTGTTGATAGGCCTCGATATCTCTCTTTTGCAGACTTTTGATAACCAATTTTGTTATCGGATGAGCATTGCTCCGTTGAGAAAAAGCAGCAAGTGTCTTCTGCGCATGGATTATTGAAGAGCCGAGCCAGAGAAAATCAAGGCGGGCAAGAACAGCCTGACAGTCCTCCAGCAGGCTCCAGACAGTAGCGACATCTGACCAGTCCGGCATATTCAGCCCGTGGACCGAACCAACTCTTTCTTCGAGAAGTTTTCGTTTGCCATGAAGAGCAAGGAGTTGTTGCAAGGTCTTCAGGAGTTCTTTAATCTCAGTATATTGCAAGGAGAAATGACCGGTGCTCCGCTCAGCTCTTCCCTCCCAGAGATGCCAAACATAATACAGCTTACGATCAACCAGAAGATAATCAACAAGCTTCCAAAGAGCATCCGCCGTGTTACATGGCTGGCCGTCCACTCTGAGCTTACTGAGCAAGCCCCCTTTTTTTCGGACAATTTCTGGTTTAAAAATCCATTTCCCAGCCCGCCCGCCTTCCTTGAAATGCTTTTTCAGAGCCTGCGCATCCTGCAAGAGTTTCTTCCGGTCGATCTCCCAAGAGATATCCACTTCCAGGGTATCCACCCGGTCAATGAGTTTTGGGACACCTTGCAATCCCTTCTGTGAACGTTGCAATAAATCCTGCCAGACGCCGCTACGCCCACAGAGTACATCATAAATAGCCGGTTCAATCCACGGCATAGGCCGCCGCTGCAATTCCCGCACAGCCTCGGTAAAATCAGCAAGCTGATCTCGAAGCGCCTCAACCGCCTTCCGGTCTGCTTTACCAGCCTGAAAAAGCACCTTGCCCGACCCGCTCTGAAGACGCTGCTTTCCAAGGACCGCAGCCTGACGGGCCTGTTCTTCTTTTTCAAAGGCCTCCTGCACCTTCTGAACCGGAAATTGCTTCTCAAGCTGAGGAAATTCTTTGCCAGCCAGTTTTTTCTCTGCTCCCGGCTCGGTTGCCCGCAGATATCTGCGAAGGAAAAGGAGCTGTTGACCAGACCAAGGGAGGGGCGTATCCGAAGAAACCGTATCTGTAAACCAGGAAAAAAGGGGCTCCTCTTGTCGTACCTGTTCAGCAATCTGAGCAGCGGTTCCAGAGTAACGCTGGCTTACGGTTTGACTGAGCGCTTGTCCTGCCGTTTGACCTACTGCTGGCCCTACCGTATGCTGCCGGGTTTCCCGTTCACGCAGATCCAGAATCTTTTTCTCAGTGGCTTGCCGAGCCTCTTGCTTTTCTTGAAGACGCTTTTCCAGCTCCCGAATATGATCGTCCTCTCCTGTTTGCCGAATTTTCTCCGCTGCCAAGATATCCTTGATCTTTTGCTCCATATCCTCCTGCTCTTTCTTGCCCTGCTCAGCTGCGTTGAAACACAGTGGCCGAATATTCTCAGGCAGTAAATCATGGAGCACATGTAAGGCCCTAGTGGTCTGCGCTGTGACCAAAACCCGTTTTCCCTGGGCCAGCAAATGGCAGATGAGATTGGCAATAGTGTGCGATTTTCCGGTCCCAGGAGGCCCCTGTACAAGCACGCCTTTGCTCTCTTTGAGTTTCTCGACTATCCGGCGTTGTTCCTGGTTGGAGGGAAGCGGGAAAAAGATAGTCTCCTCAGCCTGATTCTGTGCCGGTTCGTTCAGCGTATTTTTTGTGCCCTCGGATAAAATGTCCAAAGAAGCTTCGCAGAGGTTGAGAAACTCTTCTGGTATTTC
>JBATKL010000033.1:0-1643 GCA_049669385.1 Candidatus Electrothrix sp.
TAACTATGCAGCATAGTTATAACTAATGATCGAGCCTTGTCGTCTACAGCGGACCAATAATATTCCTTTGATATCAGCTAGTTAAAGGTGAATGGAGCCTCCCGTTCTGGTATAATCAGTGTTGTTAACTCATTGAATATACAGAAAAAGAGACCCCATTCGATGTTCATTCTACGCGACCTGCTGCTCTCGCTCCAAACCCCATTCTCCGACACCAGACTGGGTCGCGAACGGGCACACTGGTTTGTGTTTACACTGCTGGCGGTCATCGTGCCCTTCACCTCTTCGCTGACCTCCAATCTGTTGCGCTCACTACAGACCCTCTTCGGCCTGGATCTAAACCGCAGACGATTCTACACCTTCATGGCCTCTCCCAAACTACCTTGGGAACGCCTGTGGCAAGTACTCTGGAGTCAGATCCCCGCACCTGCTGTCGAGGGGCGGTTATTGGTGGCGTTGGATGATTCCATTAACAACAAAACCGGTCGCCAGATCTTCGGTTGTGGTTTCTTTCATGATCATACCGCCAAGCGCAACCAGCCCACCTATCCCTGGTCTCAGAATGTGGTCTGTATCGGTCTGTTGAAAAATATCAAGGGGCGATGGAGTTGTCTGCCGTTGGCTTTCCGTTTCTATTTCATGAAAAAGGATATCGCGGCGCAATCCGTGACCACGCAAAAGTCCGGTGCCACCGTGGACTTTCAATCCAAGCTGGCACAAGCGGTTGAGATGCTTTGCTCGGTGGCGGCACACTTTGCCAACCTGCCGATCTTGGTGGTGACCGATAGCTGGTTTGGCAATGCTGGCCTGTTTCGCCCACTGAAGGCATCCGCGTTTCCATTCGAAATCTTGTCCCGGCTACGTTCCAATATCACACTCTACGATCTGCCTTCACAACGTCACTCCCATCAGCGTGGGCGAACCCGCAAGTATGGCGCGAAACTCGGTGCAGTATCGGCATTGGCAGCCGACCATCGGGAACAGGCGCAGACGGTTTCGGTGTTTCTGTACGGCAAACGACGGGAGGTGTCGGCCTATGCGCAGATCGTGATGCTCAAAAACCTGCGCTGCCCGGCGCGCGTGGTGTGGGTGTTTCGAAAAACCCAGTGGATCGCCTTCTTTACCACCGACCTGACGCTCTCAGTGCAACAGATCATCGAATACTATGGGGCGCGCTGGAAGATCGAATCCGGCTTCAAGGAGATCAAGCAGGAGATCGGCAGTGCCCGTAGCCAGACACGCAACGCCTATGCGGTGAGCAATCACCTGAACTTTTGTATGATGGCCGCTACGATCACGTGGATTTATGCCGATCGTATCAAGGCCGATCCCGAACGGCGCCATCTCGTCAAAGGTCGAACCAGTTTTGCCTTCTCCGATGTGCGCAGATTGATTGCCAATGCAGGATTGTCGCAGGATTTTATGGGGCTTTGGCCCAGTTCCCACAATCCCCGACAAAATTCATTCGTCTCGCTCCTGTTGCGTATGGTGGCTTGAGCGCTGGCACTCATGATAGGAATGTGTTCTGTGAAACTTCAGTCTATTAGTCAGCACGACAAAAAAGAGATGCTATCCTTTTAGAGGAAAATCACAGGGTCAAGTCTTGCATTCAACTATGCATTATTGCAAGACCTGTCCCCGTT
>JBATKL010000034.1:0-1971 GCA_049669385.1 Candidatus Electrothrix sp.
AGTTAAGCTCTTCAGCGCCGATGGTACTGCATGGGAGACTATGTGGGAGAGTAGGTCATCGCCGATTTTTTGTTGTAAAGCCCTTACCGGGTTATCCGGTAAGGGCTTTTTTTTGCTTTTTTTTCTGACTCCCATATTCATTTCCCAGCCTCCGCCAGCTCTCATGCTCTGAGCATCCTTTCTGGTACAGCTCTTGATTTTCCGCTTCACGCAACCTCTAACCTCTTTCCGCTATTTCACAGAGTTCATTTCATGCGAGAATCCCGGTTGGTAGGGATCTGTTTTTCTTCGCTCTCAAAATCTGCTACGCCGATATATCCGCTGAGTGCCCACTCACGAGCCTGCGCTTCCTGTTGTGTTTCCTGGGTAGCCTCTGCGTGCAGCACCTGGGCTCCTCCGCTGGTCAGCAGGAGAACCGCGCCTGTTGCTATCAGTTTTTTCACATTTCCCTCTTGTATTGAATTTCAGCGTTGTGACACCCCGTGCGTGAATTGCACTTCAATAACGCTTTTCTGTTTCTTATGTGTAATCAATCGAGATGACAGGACGGGCCGCAGGGAGATGAAAATGTTGTCATGTAGGTTGGGAGGGATGTTTGGTGGTTTTGGGTTTTGGAGGGGGAGGAAACCGGGTCACGCGCTGCGTATACACCCGGTGAATTGTTGATAAAAGAAAAGGGTCACCAGTATAAACTGGCGACCCTTTTTTATTTAACATAACATCCTTTATCCGATGTCACTTAGAAGGTTGATTAACTTGTAAGTATCTATATCTGCTATCATTTTTTCTCTAAATACATTATGCAGGCTCGACGCAGCTATGTCTGACATCTATTTGTAAAAATCCCCGTCAATATCACTAGTTCTCGGATCACCTGAGAGGTCAATAATCATGTGAGGTGAAGGAGAATTTTTATGAGCATTCTTTGTTGATGTTCCCCCGTCATATATCCGAGGAATATTCCACTTGCCATAATATGCTTTACTTGTATGTCTATGACCAAAAAGCAACATATCAATTTTACCCTTAATGATTTTTTTTAATTCTTTTCTGTCTTGTAGGAATAGACCGGTGGCAGGAAAGATACCACTCTTTAGGTGTGAAAAATAAAACGGTCTGTGATGCATATATACAACGATTTTTTCAGCATCAGTTACTTCTCGGTCATTAGCAAGCATATTTTCTAGCGCGACGCGCTGTCTTCGACCCAAGCTGCCAGGAGCAAATATAGAGTTCTTTGGATCATGAGTAATCGTATCTTATTCCATCTCTCCCTGCATTGAGTCGAGGCCGATAAAAGCGATTTCACCTATTATGTCTTTTTTGGGATAAGAAATAGAAGTATCTCCATAAAATAACTCTTTAAATTTTTCCACAAAGAAGGGGAGTTGACGATTACCTGTTCCGTAGTCATGATTACCCGGTACAACGAGTACACCTAAGCCAGCTGATTTTAACTCATCAATATATTGTTTAGCCTGCTTATAGCTCTTCAGTGTATCGTCCACTTCATCGACCAGATCCCCGGTAATTATAATGACGTAATCACTTGCTGGCACCATTCTTTCTTTGATCTTTTTGACGATGTTATTCATAATAGTATTACATTCAGGAATTCCAATATGTATATCTGTTAAATGTATAATTTTTTTCATTGTATTATCTCCTTTTTCGCAAAATATATTAGAAGTAATCATTACTAAATAATCTTAATTTTAAGTGTAACGCAGGCGGAAGTCAAAAGAAATAACAGGTTAGCACTCTCTCGACATGTTGCGGCAGAGATAGTGGCTTATAAATATCATTCTGGCACAACATAATTTTAAAAATTACCTTGCGTAAAAAAATATTCACGCCGGTATCACAGGCCAAAATCAACCCCCGTAGCCATGCAGGTTACAGGGCGGGGTCGCAGACTCAAATCTTTATCCTGCAATCCAGTGAAAAAGTCCTTCAAAAGTACTCCGGCAC
>JBATKL010000035.1:0-1745 GCA_049669385.1 Candidatus Electrothrix sp.
GCCTGCGAACGAGCCAATATTGAGGTCGTGCCGCTACCCTTATCGCCGAATGATGATTTTCAGCCGAATCTGTCGGTGATTGCCGCCCAGCTTCAAGCCGGAGACCTCGTTATTCTTGGACAGCCCAATAATCCCACCGGCAGGGTGAATGATCGAGAGGCCTTGCTGGCCTTGGCAGATCAACACCCGGAAGTTCTTTTTCTGCTGGATGAGGCGTTTGCCGGATTCGTTACGGGGTACACCTCGCTGGCAGGCTGCCGGGAGAATATTATCACCCTCTGCTCCTTAACCAAGCTCTTTGCTGTACCCGGTCTGCGGCTCGGTTTTCTGGCTGCATCCGAGAAGCTATGTAATGCGATAAAGGGACAACTTGCCCCTTGGTCGGTCAATGCCCTGGCTCAGGCTGCGGGCAAGGCCATGATTGGTGAGACCGACTATATCAGCAAAACCCAGGAGATCATTCGGCAGAATCGAGAAATCTTATGCCGGGATCTCTCCGCAATCCCTGCACTCCAGATCGTTCCAGGAGCAGCAGATTTCTTGCTGATTCGGCTGGACAGTACAATAACCGCCGCAGAACTGGCAGATCAACTTTTACAGCAGGCGAAAATCGCCATCCGGGTTTGTGCTAATTATGAAGGACTGGATGAACGATATTTCCGGGTGGCCGTGCGTTCGGAAGAGGAAAACAACCTCCTCGTTGCAGCGTTAAAGGACATTCTGCTACCTAGGCAGGAAACAAAAAGTTTCGTAGAATGCGGCTCCCGCATCAAAAAAACGCCCTCGCTGATGTTTCTCGGTACAGGCTCAGATGTGGGCAAAAGCGTACTGGTGGCCGGCCTCTGTCGGGTGCTCTTGCAGGACGGCGTACGGGTAGCACCCTTTAAGGCCCAGAACATGTCTCTGAATTCCTACGTGACCAGGGACGGCGGCGAGATGGGCCGAGCCCAGGTGGTTCAGGCCCAAGCCTGCCGTCTTGACCCGGATGTACGCATGAACCCGGTTCTACTCAAACCCTCTTCCGACGTGGGTAGCCAAATCATTGTTCACGGCAAACCTATCGGGAATATGCGGGTGCTGGACTATGTCCGCTACAAGGAACAGGTCTGGCAGGAAGTCTGTCGCACCTATGATGCGCTGGCAGCGGATTATGACTGCATTATTTTGGAAGGGGCAGGCAGTCCGGGCGAGGTCAATCTCAAATCCCATGATATCGTCACTATGCGCATGGCCCAATACAGTCAGTCTCCGGCCCTGCTGGTGGGTGATATCGACCGAGGCGGGGTTTATGCCTCCTTTATCGGTCATGTGGAGGTGATGGCCCCTTGGGAACGCAAGTTGCTGGCTGGCTTCTTGGTCAACCGCTTCCGGGGAGATGCCTCCCTGCTGGCGAATGCCCATGATTTTATTGAACAACGCACCGACAAACCGGTTTTCGGGGTAATACCCTGGCTGAACAATCTTGGCCTGCCTCAGGAGGATTCAGTCAGCTTCAAGGCTGGCCTCTACGACAGCGCAGAGCCTGCGGGCGAGCATGTGGAAATCGCCTTGATTGATTTGCCCCATATTTCTAATTTCACAGATCTCGAACCTCTGCTGGAGGAAAAAGATGTCTGGTTACGCACGGTACGTCGGGTCGATGAGCTGGGTACACCGGATGGCGTGATTTTACCCGGTTCCAAGAACGTGGTTGCGGACCTGGAGTGGCTTACTCAAACTGGCTTGGATAAGGCAATCTGTGGACT
>JBATKL010000036.1:0-4378 GCA_049669385.1 Candidatus Electrothrix sp.
AAGGTCTCTGGCAAAGGAGCGGGAACGTTAAAAGTGGATACTGGCGAGGGCTTGGTGAAATATCAAGTTGGCAAAATAAATGTTGAAGGGACCGTTGGCTGGGAAGCGGAATATCAGAGTATCTCCACGCAAAATATCACGTTGAGCCTGTCGGCTGAATCCTCAGATGGCAAAAAAGCAACGCTGAGCGGCACCCCCCGTTAAGCAATATGAAACCTATGTGTTTGCCCTTTTATGCCGGGCAGACACGCAGGTCTGCCCCTACAATGCCGCACCTGAAAACGGGTATTTTATTTTTTGTCAATTTCCCGAGAGGATTTGTCCATGCCCATGCGAATGACCCCTGAGGTTCAACAACGTATCGTGAGTATCGCCCTGCCGTTAATCGGCGATAAACCTGATCAACATGAATACTTTTCAGGCTACATCCTAGGCGATGGAATTATCATCACCTGTTTCCACGGTTTTTCGGAGCCAGAAGGGAAATATGATTCTCAACGGCCTATCGTTATACAATTTCAAGCTGAGATCCTAGAGGAGATTTCGTTTCAAGGAGAGACTGCGGCTGACTTAACGGATATGTCTGCTGAAAAATTGCTCATTTTTTTCTCAGAGAAACATGATGTTGCTCTCCTTAAATGCGACAAGGCCAAGGGCCGGTTTGATGGGCTGCTGGTGCAACAGCTGGATGAAAGAGGTGATTGGGATGCAGGAGGATATCCACGATACAATATCAAAAATGAAGCTGCGGGAGGCTATGAAAATTTTTCAGGGGTGTTCAATGCACCTGCTATAACAGACCATCGCCTGAAATTAAACATCACGAATCCTCAGCTGGATGCGATGGAAAACTGGCAGGAGGTTTCAGGCAGCCCAGTATTTATTAACGATAAACTGGCCGGTATTGTTATCGAATATTCCACCTTTTGTAATCTGAACGATCAAGAGGAGGAAAGAAAGCATGGCCTGACAGTCGCTCTTCTTCAACGCCTCTGGGAAGCTGATAAGCAATTCCAGAATCTTCTCAATAAAATAGATAGCAGCTTTGACAAATCTGCAAAAATTCTCCAGCAGGCGGAATCTTTGCTAAAATCTTTGCTAAAGAACAATGAACAGCTAACCCAGGTTCTGGGTAGCGAGGCAGACGCAGGTCAGATTGTCCGCAACTTGACGGAACAGAACTTGTCAGATTTCTTAGATCATCTTGATGCACTCAAGACTGCGACGCAGGAAGACAGACGCGCCTTGGCACTGACCTTATTGCCTTGGTATTTTATCGATCAGTCTGTAGTTATTGATCAATCTGCGGAGAATACAATAGATATTCAGTGTGTGTATGATGTAGCTGCGGAATGCAGCATGGCTGCCCTTGACTGCCGTAAAGCCAACATTGATGTTTATCTTGGCGACAAAGGAACAACAAGTCAGGATTATCAACCCGTTGTAACCAAGGGAAGGTATGCGCTGTCACCGGAATGTGGTATAGACGAGGGGGTGAAAAAAAGTTTAGACGCCTTAAATGACAACATTCTTTCGTCTTCAGCTCTGGATAAGGTACTGCTGGAGAGATTCACACGGGAGGGTGACAGTTTTCCCAAACTTGTGGTCAAGAATCGTCTGAAAGAGGGGAGAAAAAAAGGGGAGACGTATTATTTGGTTGTGAAACTGGATAAATCAAGTCCTGAACTGGAGAAAATTACTGAGTATAAGAAGAACTATCCAGATTTGATCATTTTGAACTTGGAAGGAAATGATGAAGAGCTTGCGGAACGACAAATGCCCCTGTTCACGCAGTTGCCCGCCATTATAGCTGAAAGGAATCCTGATGCACAATAACATCCCTCAAAACGCTCGTCCGGTCATCACCAACGACCACAACGAAGATCACGTCTATGTTTTCGAGCCGCAGGCCGTTGACGCGGTCAATGCAGCGCTGGCCATTAACCGGCCTTTGTTGATCCGGGGAGAACCAGGAGCAGGCAAGAGCCAGCTTGCCAAGGCCGCAGCAATGGCCCTTGGCCGAACCTTTATTCCCTTTGCGGTGAACACAGCCACAGAAGTTAAGGATCTGTTATGGTCCTTTGACGCAGTGGCCCGGCTTGCCGATGCCCAGATAGAAGGCGCGTTATGCACGCCTGCGGAGCGTTGCGCGGCAAGGGAACGACTTGCTGTGAAAAATTATATTCAGCCCGGCCCGCTCTGGGCGGCCCTGAACTGGGCGTCGGCCAAGGCCCAGTATGAACAACTCACCGCCTGTGCTCAGGAGGCCTGCGGGGTCAGAGAAAATTCCTTGGCGCATTATCTGAATGCGGACAAGGCCTTGACCAACGGCGTTGTGCTGCTCATTGATGAAATCGACAAGGCAGACAGCAGCGTGCCCAATGGTCTGCTGGAGGTGCTTGGCTCTAACCGTTTTCAGCCTGAGGGCCTGAACCAACAGGTCGAAGCGGTGGGTTTCCGTCCTTTGATTATCCTCACCACCAATGAGGAACGGGTTCTGCCGGATGCCTTTATCCGCCGCTGCCTCTCTGTGATGCTGGGTTTGCCGAAAAATCATCAGGCGCAGCTTGATTATCTGCTTGCGCACAGTAGGCCAAATTTTCAGGAACTGGATCGCCTGTTGCCAAGCCAGGGAAAAAAAGCAAAGACCATCCTGGAGGCTGCCGCCGCCATGATCCTGAAAGATAGAGAGATTGCCGAAAAAAGCAGCCTGCACCCTTTGCCCGGTCAGGCAGAGTATTTTGATCTTTTGCGGGGAATCAAGGAGCTGATGGCTGACAAATCTCCTGACGAACTGACAGCCCTGATAGAATCCCTGGCCCGTTTCACCTCGAAAAAGCACCCTGATTTTCCAGAAGATCCGGACCAGAAAAGCTTATGAACCAGGGGCAGCTCAGTCGGGCTGATCTGCTCATTGCCCTGACGCACGACAATAAACAGGCCCAGAGCACGGTTGCTCAGGCCTTGGGGCTGGCCTCTCCGCCGCCCGTTCCATCCCAGCCGACACAGCCGTCAGGACCGGCCTGGGTCGAATCAGCCCCGGTGGTAATCGACGACAGCCCCCTACAGCGCAGCCCGACCGCCCAGCTCACTGCCAGCTACCTTCAGCTTGTCCTTTATCAACAGCTCAATGACCAAGAAGACCAGGTGCTGCGGAAAAAAGCGGACAAGAGCGTTGCTTGCCAACCAGTCGTCTGGCAGAACCGCCCTGCAACGGCCCCGGTTTATCCTGACTTGATCAATCTGCGGGAGCTGCGCAGCCGCCTCTTCCCCTGTCTGGCCCTGGACTGTCAGGTCGGACAGGCTGTTGATCTCCACGCGGTTATTGAAAAGATCAGCCGGGCTGAATTTCCCGGTAAACTCCCCAGAAAAGCGAAACAGCACAGCCTGTGCGGTCTCCAGATTATTGATGACCGGCAAGTGGACCTGACCCCCTATTGGCTGGACCATGCCCTGCTCACCTTGCGCCTGTATGATGAGTTTGGCGCAGCCCGGATCAGCCGGGCAGTGATTGTTAACGGCGAGGTGGAGCCGCAGCAGATCAACGGGTTGTCTGAACTGGCACCCTTCCGCCTGCCGCCCGCTGGCACCCCTGTGTTGCTCCTGAGTGATCTGGGCAGACTGGCGGGTGCGCGACGTCAGCAGCAATATTGGCTACTGCTCCTGCGCCTGCTGCGCAACAACAATCCACTCACCGTGCTGACTCCCTGGCAACTGGCTGCTTACCCGGTCCGTTGGCAACGGCAGGTCAGGCTGCTCAGCTGGGAGGAGCAGACCCACCCCAGAGCGGCAGGCAGCAGGGAGGGCCTGGAGCAAGAGGCAGAGTGGACAGAACTCCTGCTCACCCTGGCGGCCCCGGCTGTTCGTCTGGAGCCCCAGCTCCTGCGCAGTCTGCGCGTGGGAATGCGCCAATTCGGCCAGCAGATACCTGTTGCTGTTGAAGCCCGGTGCTGGCGGCATCCTGACATCAAGGAGCCGCATAATGTCGCGGCCAGCCTGCATCCTCAGGCCCGTAAGGAGCGGCTGAAGCAATTTGTTGCTCTGCCGCCAGCAGAGCAGCGGTTCGCCCTGGGGCTGCTCAAGCAATGGCGACAGCCCCTGCCGCCGGAGATCTGGTTTGAGGAGCTGCTCTCGGTGGAAGCCCAGCTCAAGAACGGAATTTTTTCAGCAAAGGAAGCTGAGGAAATGGCAGAGGATATCAGGGCGGGCTGTGCCTTTCTGCGCCAGCTCCTTGAGCAGGGAAAATTTTCCACCCAGCAGGGAGGGGCCTGTCAGGCCTGGGCCATCCGTGTTGACAGCCGCCTGCCTGATGTTGCGGTGAATAGGGGAGCGGCAGGCCGGACCTGGCAGTTCATTTCTCAGCAGCTCAATCCAGGAC
>JBATKL010000037.1:0-7273 GCA_049669385.1 Candidatus Electrothrix sp.
TCCGCGATCATGGATCGCAAGGATCGGGATGATCCTGAGACCAAGTTTGAGTTGGTGCTGTAAGAGAAGTATCGGATAAGAAGTAAAGAGGAAGGACTGAAGAAGGACAACTCATGACAGTGCTGTAAAGCTCTGTCATGAGTGTCGCTCAGATTTGTCTCTGCCGATATTGCACAGACTCCATTCAGGGATTACCATTGAACAAGTTATGGCGCTCCGTTATGATGTACTGAAGGTGATTATTACCTTAATTACCTTATTGTCTCAATGCCCCCAAAAAAGAAAAACGGGGAGATACTCATAACTCAAATCTCTGTTAACTCCATGTCGACATCACCCTCTTCACCCCTTAGCGAAGCCGTCATCTATATTGCAGGTCACCGGGGCCTCGTCGGTTCTGCCATCTGCCGCGCTCTGGAACAGATAGGTTGCAGCCAGATCCTGACCCGCACCCATGCTGAACTGGATTTGACAAACCAAACTGCTGTTCATGCTTTCTTTGCCGACAATCGGCCTGACTATGTCTTTCTTTCTGCGGCAAAGGTCGGTGGCATCCATGCCAATGATAGCTTGCCAGCAGACTTTATCCGGGACAATCTTCTGATCCAGACCAACATCATTGATGCTGCCCATCAATGCGGGTGCAAGAAGCTCCTTTTTCTTGGTTCCTCCTGTATCTATCCAAAATTCGCCCCCCAACCCATGCAAGAAGAGCATCTCCTCACCGGAGAGCTGGAACCCACCAATGAGTGGTATGCCGTGGCCAAAATCGCGGGGATCAAGATGTGTCAGGCCTATCACAAGCAGCACGGGTTTAACGCCATCAGCCTGATGCCGACCAACCTGTACGGACCCGGTGATAATTTTGACCTGCAAAACTCCCATGTCCTGCCCGCCCTGATCCGTAAATTCCACGAGGCAAAGCTACAGGATCTCCCGGAAGTGGAAATCTGGGGCACAGGAACACCGAAACGTGAATTTCTCCATGTGGACGACCTTGCTTCAGCCTGTATTTTCCTGATGGAAAAGTATAACGATCCTGCTATCGTTAATGTGGGTTCTGGTGAAGAGGTGCGTATTGCAGAACTAGCCGAGTTGGTCAGTCAGGTTGTCGGGTTTCAAGGGACTGTGCGCTATAATACGGACATGCCGGACGGCACACCGAGAAAATTCCTTGATGTCTCCAGACTTTCGGACCTGGGTTGGAAGAGTCAGATTACTCTTCAGCAGGGTATAGCAGATACCTATGCCTGGTTTTTAGCTCACGAAGATGTTCTGAGGAAATAAGCAGAAAGGGCGAACACAGGGGTTCGCCCCTATTATAACGATTTACGTATCACGATGCACGTATCACGATGCACGCATTACGTTTTACGCTTTCACACTCCAGGTTGTTCCGTCTGGTCCGTCGTGCAACTCCACATTATGCTCCAGCAGCTTATCCCGGACCGCATCGCTAGCAGCCCAATCCTTGTTCTCCCGTGCCGCATTCCTCTCTGCGATCAGGCTGCTGATCTCCTCCTCAGACAGGGTGATTGAGGCTAACAGCTTATCCTTTTTTTCCTGCATGTACTGCACCGGATCTTGTTGCAGCACACCGAGCAGGCCTGCCAACTCTTGCAAGGTCTTCCCTGCCTTATCAAGAAGTTCCAGATCCTCAGTTGCAACCTGCTCAGAGCTTAGCATCCTGCACGCCTTGTTTAAGATCTTGACGCCGTCAAAGAGTTGACCCAATGCTTGGGCGGTATTGAAATCATTATCCATTGCCGTTTCAAAACGCTGCTGCAATAATTCAATTTTCTTCCTATCTTTCTGCCCGATCACCGGGGTGTTCGCACCAATATCAGTTGAATCGGTTACATCAGCTAAATGAGCATCTGCGGCCTGAATAAGCTCTGTCATTTTAGCCAGACAATCGTACATCCTGTCCAGACCGATTTGAGCATCCTGTAGGGCTGTTTCGCTGAAATCCAAGGGGTTACGATACTGGGTAGAGAAAATAAAAAGACGCAGGGTCTCTGCCGGATACTCCCTGAGCACGTCCCGAATAGTCAAAAAATTCCCCAAGGACTTGGACATCTTTTCATCCTTGATGGTGACAAAGCCGTGGTGCATCCAGAGGTTAGCAAAGGAGCACTCATTGGCTCCGACAGACTGAGCGAGCTCATTCTCATGATGGGGAAAGATCAGATCCTTGCCCCCACCGTGGATATCAAAACTCCTCCCAAGGTACTTGCGACTCATGGCAGAGCACTCAATATGCCAGCCTGGCCGCCCCTCTCCCCAAGGACTCGCCCATTTTGGCTCCCCAGGCTTTGCACCCTTCCAGAGGACAAAGTCCATAGGGTCTTCTTTCCGTTCATTAATATTTATCCGGGCACCGGCCTGCATATCTTCCAGCTTCCGTCCAGAAAGCATCCCGTAATCAGGAAACGTACCCACTCGATAATAGACATCTCCGCCAGCAGGATAGGCAAGCCCTTTCTCAATGAGATCCTGAACCAGGTCAATCATCTCCTGGATATGTTCGGTGGCCTTTGGCTCAATATCAGCTCTGAGCACCCCGAGAGCATCCATGTCCGTATAAAATTCCCCAATAAAGCGCTCTGCGAGCTGCCCAGAATCAACGCCCTGCTCTGCTGCCCTAGCAATGATTTTATCATCAATGTCAGTAAAGTTACGCACAAAAGTAACCTTATAGCCGCGATGTCGCAAATAACGGACCACCATGTCAAAGACCAAGGCAGAACGAGCATGCCCAATATGGCAATAATCGTAAGATGTTATCCCGCAGACATAAAGCTGAACATGACCTTCTTCGAGAGGGAAGAAGGTTTCCTTTTTTCGTGCTAATGTATTATATATCTTCATATGAAAACGCTTGTGTATTAATATATTTCCGGCACTGTTCTCCGGTGTTAGGCCAAGATAACACAGTCACAGATAATGAACAACCTTCCGCGCAACGATAATCAGATATCCCTGTTGTAACATCATCTCTGTACTGCTCTCCCAATCTTTTCTATTATATTTTTTCAATTTATTCAGTGACGCATTGCATAGAGTATCTCTGCATGGCAACTGTCTCTTTTCATCTCTCCACCCACAGGGGGTCATAAATTTTTCCCGAGAAAAATTTGATATTCATAATGAAAAATAGACGAGTTTATGTTTAGTTAAATTTGGATATTAGTAGCTGCCGGAATAATTATTGTATGTCTCATCGTAAGGCTCCCTTTTTCAAGGGAACGAAAATTCTACAACATATTTATTTATTTAACACTAAAATATATACAGCCGACCCATGTAAGGCTCGACTAATTGCAGACATGGGATTCATACTTCCAGGTCTGCGGCAATCAAGCTTAACACAGCTTAGGGTAACCACTTGACGAATTACCATGCCGAACACGTTGCAAAGAAATGAATTAGTTGACGGAAGATATCTCATCCTGAATAAACTCGGGAAAGGGGGGATGTCTGTTGTTTACCGGGCACTCGACAAGGAGAATGATAAAGAGGTTGCGCTCAAATTTTTAAATCCCGTCAATACCCTTCCTTACCTTGAACTGGCTGTCAAATTCAGAAACGAAGTCAAGGTAATCAGCAAGCTTGATCATCCTAATATTATTAAATTTCATGCAACAGGAGATTATAACGGTACCCCCTATCTGTCCATGGAAGTACTGGAAGGGGACAGCTTAGCCGGTCTGTTGAAAAAAGGTGTCAAGTTCAACACGAATGAGGCTTTGGCTCTTGTCGGAAAAGTAGCTGAATCCTTGCACTGTGTTCATTCGCACAATATTATTCATCGGGATGTCAAACCGAGTAATATCTTTGTGGTGAACAGCCCAACAAAACAGCCTGAAATAAAGTTGTTGGATTTCGGACTGGCTCACATCATGGAGTTGAGTAATTTTGAAAAAAACGAAAACATGTCCGGCACTTTTTCCTACATGTCTCCTGAGGCGACCGGCATCATTCGTAAACAAATTGATGAACGCAGTGATCTCTATTCTGTCGGAGTTATTCTCTATTACCTGTTAACCGGTCAACTCCCTTTTCAGTCTTCAACCACAGCGGAGCTGCTCCATCAGATCGCAGCCATGAGAGCGGCCCCCCTACGCCGTTTAAACTCCCACATTTCCGAAGTTATCGTCCATATTGTCAATCGTCTATTGGCAAAAGATCAGGATGAACGATATCAAAGTGCCAGCGGACTTCTCTACGATATAAAAAGATATTTAGGTGGTGAACGTAACTTCGTCATAGGCGAGGGAGATCGTAATGAAATACGTCTTTCTTACCAGACTAAATTTGTCGGAAGAGAAGAAGAACTGACCACAATTAAGGGGTTGATCAATAAGGCTGCACGGAAACAAGGAGGAATCTGTCTTATCGGTGGAGAGCCGGGGGTAGGAAAAACCAGACTGGTAAAGGCAATAAAAGAATATGTTTATATACGGGGTTATAACAAAGGAGAAATTTTCATTGAGAGCCACTGCATGGCTCAGGAAAACAAAGTCCCCTATCAGGCTTTCAAGCATGCCCTTGACGAGTTTATTCAAAAAATAACCAAATCCGGAGCTGAAGAAAAGGCTCAGGAAACCAAACGAATTAAGGATCTGGCCGGAGAACTCAGTGCCATTCTTATAAGGCTGAATCCGAATCTAAAGGAGCTGTTAGGCCCAGTTCCCGACTTACCTCCCTTAGAACCGGAAAAAGAAAACATCCGATTCACCATTACTGCGGCTCATTTTATCTGCAATCTGATTAGGGAGGACCAGGTGGGTATCCTGTTCCTAGATGACCTGCAATGGGCAGATGAAGGAACCCTTCGTTTGCTGGAGCATATAGGAGGTCATATCGGCACATCGAACCTTCTCATTCTGGGCACCTACAGAAGTAATGAGATTGATGAGAATCACCCCCTGACTCAAATTAAACGAAATGCAAAAACAAGAGGAGATGCTGTAACTGATCTCCAGATCAAACCCTTATCCCATGATAAGGTTATGAATATGGTTGCAAACCTGCTCAAGGAAAAAAATGATCAGGTGCATGCCTTTGCAAAATATATCTCCAGCAAGGCAGAAGGGAATCCTTTCTTTACCATTACCTTGATTAAAGAAATTGTCGAACAGAAGGCCATTGTCTGGAAACAGGGCTCCTGTACTGTTGATCAGAAGAAGATCAACAGTCTGCATTTACCGAATAACATTATTGATATGATGCTGTTACGGACAAAGGAGATACCGCAAGACATAGAAGACCTGTTGGAGATAAGTGCTGTCATCGGAAAAGAGTTCAGGCTTTATCTCCTCTACAAACTGATTGATAAAGATCACACTGCTATTTTACAACTCATTGATCAAGCAGTAAAAAAAAATATACTGGAGTATTCGCTCAGCGACAGAGGAAAGGTCAGATTTGCGCATGATCGTATACGGGAGGCCTTTCTCGCAAGAATTTCCGAACAGAAAAGGACAGAATATCACCTTAGAATTGCACGGTTTCTTCAGGAACATTACAAGGGACGAGAAAAAGAAATCCTCTTCGAGTTGACCTACCATCTTATGGAAGGAGGTGACGAAAAAAATGGGCTACAATACGCATTAAAGGCCGGGACCAAGGCAAAAAGCAACCATGCTCATCAGGATGCTATAGCCTATTATATTTATGCAAAAGATATTTTAGACAGAAAAAGCGACAGAACGGATATCTATATTACCTTGCTGGAAAATCTGGGTGAGAGCTACAGGTTGATCGGAAAATTCGAGCAATCTCTTATCGTATTAAGAGACTGCGACAATCTTATCCCCGAGACAAAACAGACACATAAAAGTAGGATTCTCAGTAAAATGGGAGACACCTTGTTTGAAAAAGGAGAGGTTGAGAAAAGTTTTCATACGTTGGAACTTGCCCTGAAGCTTTCTGGAATAAAAGTACCTCAAGGTAAACTTGCTGTCCATGCAAATCTGCTGATAGAGCTTGGAGTACAAATGCTGCATACCGTACTTCGAAAGAAAATTGTCCAGAGAATTAACAACAAAAGCTTACATAATGAAACCATTGCATTAAGAGCTCTTAACCGTCTCTATAAATGGTATTTTTTCAAAGATGTCAAAAAGAGTCTATACTGTCATCTTAAATGTTTAAATCTAGCAGAAAAAATAGGGCCATGCTCGGAACTTATTCATTGTTACATACTTGGAGGGGTTATATGGGCTTCAATCCCATGGGAATCTAGATCACAAAGATATGCTAATCTAGGAGTAAAAACTGCTGTAATGACAGGAGACAGGATTCAGGAGGGAACCGCTTATGCCGGAATCAGTCTTGCATCGCTTATACTGAACAGACCTTCCAAGGGTTTGGAGTATTCCAAAAAAAGCATTACGTTGCTCAAAGGATTAGGCGAATATTGGGATCTTGGAGTAGCTTATGCCTTTAGAGTTCAAAATGGCCTGCTGATTGGAAAATTAAATGAATCACTTGCAGTGAGCGAAGAGTTTATAGCTTTGTCAGCTGAAGCTAAAGTACTACAGAATTTAGGTTGGGCATTAATAGTGAAAGGAAAAAGTATTTTTTTAATTGGGAATGTCAGTGATTCTACAATTGATGAAGTTAAAAAATCATTCGTCCTTATGGAGCAAACAAGAGACATTGCCAACATGCTTTTTTCTCTCGCGACATTAGCTTCAATATATTTAAGACAAGAAAAATATTTTGACTCTATTACAACTATAGAAAAAGTAGCTGATTTATTTCCAACACATTATAGCAACGGAGCGTGGACACTTGATTTATTCCCATTAGGAGCGCAGATTTACATTGATAGTATCCTTAATACACCGAATCTATCCGTTAATAAAAAAAAAGCATACCTCAAAAGAGTTCGGTGGTTCTGTAAAAAATCCTTTAAATGGAGTAAAAAATTTAAATTCATAGCAGGGTGGAGTTATCAGGTTAATGGAACATATTATTGGCTTACAGGGAAAAAAAAGAAAGGTCTTTATTACTGGCAACAAGGGCTGGTATTTCTTAGGGAATATACGGAAGACAGATATCGAATTGCATATATCCAACTAGAAATGGGTACTTTTCTTATCAAGGAAAACAATGCAGAGTTGAAAAAAAAAGCAAAAAAACATCTAACGGAAGCACGAAATATATTCAAGGATATTGGGGCAGCAAAAGATCACGATAAGGTTACAAATTTATTAGGCATTAAAGAAATAGCCCCTTCAAAACAAGAAATTTTTCACGAACA
>JBATKL010000038.1:0-2355 GCA_049669385.1 Candidatus Electrothrix sp.
TCGCCATGATTATCAGAGAGGATAAAACCGCCCCCAGCACCTGCCTTACCTATGGCCTCCCTGACCTTTTCTTCAGCCTTTTTCGACGTCCAGCGGCGCATTTCAATGCCGTTGAGATTCCCCAGCACGGTCAATCTCCCCCGGCAAAGATCTTTCACCTCTCTCAGGTCCTCTGTAATACTTACGCCAAGGGCAGCTGAACCAGTGGCAACAATGTCATCAATAACAGCTTGGGTTCTGCCCGAAGCCAGATGAAAAGCTGACGGAGATTGTATTCTGGACAAGGTCTGCCGGGCAACGGCAAACCCCTTTTCAAGATGCACTCCAGGGGCAGTGATAGTTGGCGAGGTCAAGGGGTCAAAATAACAGATAGCGGTTACTCCGGCCTGAACCTGGGCATTAGCCCAGTTCACGCAGAACTCCTGGTTCACCTCCATGAGCCGTTGAAAAAGCTCAGGCTGTTCATGCATCAGCTCAATATAGGCAGGAAAGCCCATCTGCATAACAGGCAGAGAAAAAGGAGAAATCGCCACTCCGATAATTGGCACCCTGTCTCCCACCTCTTTTTTCAGGGCTCGAATCGTGTCCAAAACTCTGGTCAGGCAGGAGCCTTCTATTTCAGGAGCCTGCAAGGTGCGGATGTCGTTTTCGCTCCTGATAACCGGGGCACCGCAATTGGGCGGACCGTCTTCAAACCATATGGTCTCCGCACCAAAGGCTTCGGCCTCTATTGCAGCGTAAAAAAACGGATAGAGGCAGTCATGGCGATATTTTTTCAACATGCGCAATTGGCCCTCCACCACGTACTCGGCTTTGGAAAAATACTCCTGAATACTCAGACCCAATTCTCTGGCACCGTGCATGGTCAACAAAAGGAAAAAAGGAACCCGATCCGGTTCCTGATGCCCCAAGGTCGTGAGAACGCGCTCCATAGAAGTCATCGTTGTGTTCTGTTGCTTGTCCACCATCTTATTTTTCTCTCAATGAATACAGCAAACTATCGTATTTTTTCCAAGGGAGCAATGACGACATCAACACCTCATCATCCCTGCAAATTTACCCCCTGTACATTACAACCAACAGTCCGAAACAACTAAAATTCCTTGCTGATCATATCGGGACATAAGGGGAATTAATGAACAAGACCGCGTCACAATATTAATGCAAAACAGGAAGGTACGTCAACCCCTCTTGAGACAGGGAAAGTGCCACACGGTACCTCATGCCAACTTACCTTCGCATGAAAGTACAAACGGTTACAAATAACTCATTTTAAAAATCATGGTGTAAAAAAAATATCCGCAATATAACGTTAACATATCGTTTCATTATATACGCACGAAAAACTGTTATTGCAAATAATTACATATAATCAATAATTATCATTAACAAACAATCAATTTCACCTTCTACGGTGAACAGGTTGTCTGGTTTTCAGGAATGATTCTTGCATTTCATATTAATAATATAAGGACATGAACACCTAAACAAGGGCGGTTATGGAAAAATCATGGAAATGGTTATTGACTAATAGCTTAGCCGCACTGGCAAGTTTTATCATTTCTTCGATAATCATGCTGGTCAGCCATTATTATTCACTGGGTTTACTTCCCGTTATTATTGGCCCGTTAACAGGCGGCTTTTTGGCGGCATACATGGTGCTCTTCTTCGTTGAGGACGGAGGATTACTGTATTTGACCCAAACGTTTTGGCACACTTTATTGTTAGGGGTATCTGTTGGACTGCTTGTCGCGGTCGGCTTTGTTTGTGCAATATCTCAGCATTATTTATTTTTCACGGCTATGTCTATGTAATTTTTAACCTTCCTGATTATCCCACAAACAACCGCTCCACCACCTCATGCACGGAACGAACCGGCTGGATCTGAATCCCCTTGGCTGCTCCGGCCTCCAGCTGGCGACTACTGGATTCAGGCATGAGAAAGGTCTTAAAGCCCAACCGCTGGGCCTCGCGCAGGCGTTGCTCCATCTGCCCCACCGCCCGAATCTCACCGGCCAAGCCAACTTCGCCGCAAACCACGGTGGTGGGATCAACCACCTTCTCATACAGGCTAGAAAGCAAAACCACAATCACCGCCAGATCCAGGGCAGGTTCGTCAATACGGATCCCGCCAGCAATATTAAGGAAGATATCATGATCAAACAGGGTAACCCCGATCTTCTTTTCCAAAACTGCGGTCAGCAGGGCTAAACGCTGGGGATCAGCGCCGATGGCGGTCCGCCGGGCCGATCCTGGGCTGGACGGACTGACCAAGGCCTGGACCTCCACCAAAATGGGCCGGGTGCCCTCTATGCTGGGCATGACCACGGAACCAGGAACATTGACCGGGCGTTC
>JBATKL010000039.1:0-17380 GCA_049669385.1 Candidatus Electrothrix sp.
CCGGTGCCATCAGCCTGATGCCCGGTACTGCCTCTGATCCGGCTTATCGTCGTATTGATGTTGATACGGATACCGGTAAGGTGAAGGGCGTATTTTAAAGCATTTTAAAATATTTGAGGCGGTTCGCGAACCGTCTCTCTGTCTATTGCAGTGAGAACGGGCCGGAGGGAAGAAATCCTTTCGGCCCGTTCTGTTTTGTGGCAGAATGACTTTGTTGCGGGTATAGTTCTGGTCGTGTTCTGGTCGTCACGTCGGTGAAAAAAATAAGCAGCCGCTGAGCTACTCGTATACGGGGTTTGTATCCACCAGGATTGTATCCTAAAAATAGGGCAAAAAGGAAAATCACTTTTGGCTCGTTTTTTTTTGTAGTAAGTTGTAGTAAAATAAGAAACCGTAGTTTGAAAAAGAACTTGAAAAAGAACTTGAAAAAGTGAGCGATTGACCCGGCATAATAAAAAACACGGACTATTCCTCCTTCAATAAATATAAGATATGTCCTCCTATGAAAAAAAACGTCATAGGGGATGGCAGAGCGTCCGTCATAAAGCTTATTCGGTAATTATCATAATGATATATGTGATGCATGCCTGAAGAAGTAACTTTGTAATTTATTCCTGTGACCGGAAATTTTTTCCCGAGATATTATGACAAAGAAAACAACGGCCTCCAGAGCACCACATCAAGCCTCTCTGAAACGAACTGTTAAGGATCAATCCGGGGCAGGTAGGCTTAAGATTGGTGAGCTTCTGCAAAAGGCGGGCTATATCACAGCGGCAGAGTTCAATAATGCCAAGTCTATTAACAAGAAAACTGGTGAAAGATTAGGGAAAATTCTGCTTGAAAATGGAACGATCGAAGCCGATACGATCCCCAACTTTCTCACTAGGCAGCATAATTATACTCTGGTGAATATTGCTGAGGAACCGCCCAGTCAGGACGCGCTTCAACTGGTTCCTTATGAGGTTGCGAAGAAGTACCTGGCCTTTCCTCTTCGAATTGCCGGTGATACTTTGCAGCTCACCATGGCCGAGCCCACCGATGCCCTTGAGGTGGAAGAGCTACAAAATGTGGTAAAGAAGGGGCTTGATGTTTGCATCTCCACGGCTAAAGATATTATAGAGGCTTACAAAACTTACTACAAGATTGACGAGGAGGAGTATAAGTCTTTTTTCCGTGAAGACGAAGATCAGGATGTTCAGGTCGAGCAGGTCGAGGATTGGGGTGCCTTGGTTTCTGACGTTGCCGATGAGTTTGAATTTGAAGACAGCAGCAACGAAGATGAAGGTATGGCGGGGCAATTTTCCGCCAATGACGCGCCGATCATCAAATTGGTGAACGGTATCCTGATCAAGGCCGTGCAGGACGGAGTCAGCGATATCCACATCGAACCCTTTGAAAAGACCATGCAGGTCCGCTACCGCAAGGATGGTTCCCTGTTCAAGTCCATGAATCTCCCCCTGACCATCAAAAACGCTCTGATTGCCCGTTTGAAGATCCTGGCAGATTTGAATATCACCGAGCGCAGGATACCTCAGGATGGACGTATCAGTATTCGTTTGGGGCGCAATAAGGCTGTGGACTTCCGTGTATCCACCCTGCCCCTGCTCCACGGTGAAGGTACGGTTCTTCGTATTTTGGATAAGGGTTCCCTGAATGTCGATCTGACCAAACTGGGTTTTGAGGTGGAAACATTTGAAACGCTGAAACGCTGTCTTGCCAGTCCCCAGGGACTGCTTCTCGTTACTGGCCCGACCGGTTCAGGCAAAACCGTTACCCTCTACTCGGCGCTTAACTCCCTGAACAGTGAAGATATCAAAATCTTGACCGCAGAGGATCCGGTTGAGTTCAACTTCAAGGGCATCAATCAGGTCAATGTCAACGTTGAAGTCGGCATGACCTTTCCAGCCGCGCTCAAGGCCTTTCTTCGTCAGGATCCCGACATTATCATGGTTGGTGAGATCCGCGATATCAGCACAGCGGAAATCGCTATGAAAGCGGCCATGACCGGCCATCTTGTGTTCAGCACGTTGCATACCAACGATGCAGTGGCCACTGTCAGTCGTATGGTGGACATCGGTATTCCGCCTTATATTTTGGCAGGTTCCTTGACCATGGTGTTGGCTCAACGTTTGGGCCGAAGGCTCTGTGCAAAATGTAAACAGCCTGCCACTTATGAGCGGAAGTACCTAATTACTATCGGTTTTACCGAGGAGCAAATTGACACAGAGGGCTTTCAGCTCTACGAGGCTAAAGGCTGTGCCGTCTGCAACGGTCTCGGCTATAAGGGCCGGGTAGGTTTTTTTGAGCTACTTGAAGTTACGGATGAAGTTGCGCAGGCTATTCAAGCCCAAGTGTCGGAAGAGCAGCTGCGCAAGGTGGCTATGCAGTCCGGCATGCACACCTTACGCCAGGCGGCTTTGATAAAAGCCAAGCAGGGCATCACCAGCCTTGACGAGGTGTTGCGTAGGACTGTTGCCCATGAGGACACCCTGCCCGCCTACTTGGTCAACCCGGATATCGAAGAATATGAGGACGGCGATATTATTATTCAGGAAGGAAATGAGGATGATAGGAACTTTTATCAACTCGTCAGAGGGAAAGTCGGGGTTTTGAAGCAGGGCAAAAAAATTGCTGAAATAACCGAGCCCGGAGAGTATTTCGGGGAAATGGCCTGCATCATGAACGAGCCGAGGTATGCCTCGGTTGTTTCTCTCGGGCGCTGCAAGATAAAACGGTATCCAGGTGATAAATTGACCGAGCTTATTGAGAAATATCCTGAAATTTCGAGAAAGCTTTTTAAAACCATGACCAAGCGACTGCGCAAGACCAATAATATTGTTATCCAGCTTGCTGGCGGAAAAAGAACTCAGAAACCTACCATTCCTCCACGTATGCGATGAACAGGATGAACAAGATTTCCGTCTATATTATTGCCTGGAACGAGGCTGATAAGATTCGCTCTGCGATTAACTCAGTGCTCTGGGCAGATGAAATCATCTTAGCTGATTCATACAGCGAAGATGAGACTGCTGCCATTGCCACAGCAATGGGTGCTCGGGTCGAGCAGATTACATTTTGTGGTTTTGGCGATTTGCGAAATCAGGCTATGGCGGCCTGTAACCATGACTGGATTTTTTCCCTGGATGCTGATGAACGCTGTACCCCGGAGGCACGGGACGAAATTCTGGCCACAGTTGCTCAGGCCAATCTGGCTGATTCGGCAGATGCGTATTATATTCCCCGGCGAAATTATTTTATGGGGCGTTGGATTAAACATTCAGGCTTCTATCCAGACTATCGTCAGCCCCAGCTTTTTCGAAAAGGGGCTTTGCATTTTAAGACAGATGACCCTGTGCATGAGGAGTATACAGTCCGATCTGACAAGCCGGTGGGCTATCTCGGCCATCCCATCTGGCAGTTTCCCTATAAAAACTTGGAAGAAGTCGCTCGTAAAGCAAATCGATATTCAACATTAGGGGCGAAAAAACTGCAACAGCGCGGGCGGCGTGGCGGGATGCTGAAAGCCCTCGGGCGCGGCCTATGGTCATTTTTTCACATGTACATCCTGAAAAAAGGCATCTTAGATGGCTGGCCTGGGGTCGTTATTGCGATCGGTAATTTTGAAGGGACCTGGTACAAATACGCCAAGCTTCATGAGTTGGAAGAAAATTGGCAGTCGCCTGATTCTCCTCCGCTACGAAGAGAGTAAAAAACATAAAACCACCCCCGTACCCGTAGGGGGCTTTAATGACAAAAGAAAGGAGAAGATGAGAGGGATGCTTATAAATATGCATTTACTCCCTTTTTACACCATACCTTTTTTTGTTCAATGGTTTCCTCTAGCAGCCGGTCATTTTCCAATAAATGGCTGCGGTCATTTCTTGAGTGATACAGGTGGTAGGCTAGGGCGTTGAATTTAACGCTTCTGCGCATGAGTCCGTAATTCAGGAGCCTTGCCGTAAATTCAGAATCTTCTCGGCCCCAGCCGATAAAATCTTCATTAAAGCCGTTAACCGCCAGAGCATCCTTACGCCAAAAGGCAAAATTGCAGGTTCTTACCCCATTCATTCCCCGATTTTTAAAAGAAACCAAGCGTGAGAGGAAGGCCGAGCGCAGGCAATTCTTTCTGTTTTCAACCCCTTTTTTACAGAGAGTCTCGGGCATTTTTTTTCGGGCCAGGACTTCTTCCGATAGCCCCTCCTTGAGGAGTACCCTAGTTCCCTGAGCAAAGCAACCGGGCTGGGAAAAATGGATATGGTCGGCAATGAAATGCTCTTCCATGATGATATCGCCGTCAATCAGGACGATGTAGTCGCCGGATGTTTTCGCTATCGCTTTATTCCGGCTTGCCGAAAGCCGGAATCCCTTATCCTCCTGCCAGGAGTGGATCACCGGGATGGGTGCGTTTGCTGCAATCGCTGCAATTATTTCCCCTGTATCCGACCTTGAGCCGTCGTCGGCAACAACGATTTCGGCCGGCTTTTCCTTTTGGTTTAAGCCGCTCAGTAAAGAAAGCTCTAAGGCCTCTTTCCAGTTATAGGTGGTTATAATTAAGCTGACCTTCATGATACCTCATGGAAGTTTGTTCTGCTGTTTTGCTGTTCTTCGGATGCTCTCCGCGCTCTTTTATGAGGGAGACCTAAGCGTAAAAGGGAAATTGCTGCTTCGTAGACCATTTCCGGGGAGATTTTTCGCATACAGGAGAGGTGTGAACAGTTGCGCTTTCTGCATTCAAGGCAGTCAAGCTCTTCTGCCCGGATAATACGATGCTCGCTTTCGTCCAGACTCATCAGGCTGTAGGGGCCGACCTTGTTCGGGTGAGTAGGGCCGAATAAGGCCACCACAGGGGTGCGAGCCAGGGCTGCTATATGCATGGGGCCAGAGTCAAGGCCAATATAGAGGGCCGCATGCTGAATCAGAGCAGCTGACTGGGGAAGCGTTAGGCGACCGGCTGCAATAATTGGGTCTGTCTTCATCAAGCGAGCGATGGATGCAATATACTTGGTGTCCTGCGGGCTCCCGCCAAAGACCACCGATAGACCTTGTTGATGCAGTTTATCCGTGAGAGTGGCCCAGTATTCAATCGGCCAAAATTTGCTCTGCCAGCGTGCCGCTGGATTGGCATAAATCAGCTGCTGTGTTTCGGAAATATTGTGCGTCTGAAGAACATCCTGTGCGACCTGACGATCTTTTGAGCCGGAGCAGAGGTGGAAATCCTTATCCGCCGTCTTAATCCCTAGGTAGGTGCAGAACAGCAGGTTTTTATCCTGAGCATGCTCTGTTGTTTCTGGAATATCGATGAGATGCTCTTGGAAAAAGGTATTTAACTCTTTGGCTTGGCTGAACCCCACTCGCCGACCACCAGGGTTAGTGCGTCCCAGCAGGCCGCTGCGGAAAGAGGCATGCAGGTCAAGGATCAGGTCATACGGCTTCTGCTGAAATTCTCTGTGTAATTGTTGCAGGGTACTTATTGTTGCCTTCAAGGCCTTGAGCCATGCTCCTCGACCTGCCTGTGGGTCGCTGGTAGAAGGAATGTGAATAGGGTAGACGGCGTCGATGCTGTCATCTGCTTGTAATAAAGGGGCAAAGGATTGTTGAGCAATCCAGCCGATAAAACAGTTGGGAAAACAGCGTTTGATGGCATGGGCAACCGGCAAGGTATGGACTATGTCCCCCAGCGAGCTGGGTTTGATAATAAGAATGCGTTTATTGTTTAGCAACATGTTGCCGTATTACCCTCAGTCTTATCCTTAGGCTTACCTTCAGTCTCTTCAGCCCCTTCAGCGTTTTTAGCGTTTTTAGCCAATGCGATGAGTTTTTGCACGGCATCCGCAACAGTCGGCAGGTTGCCGGAGTTTTTTTCTGTCATTTTTTCTGTCATTGCCCGACGATTCCCGCTTTGTTCCTCCTGCATAAAATTATCCAGGATTTTTTCGACAGCCTCAGCAATAGCCTGAACATTATTAGCCGGTACAGCCGAATGACCATGTTCTGTGAGCATGTTATCCAGTTCTTCGTTTTTGTACACTAGGCCGATGATCGGGCGTCCGGTCAGCAGATATTCATAGACCTTGGAAGGAATGGTCTCGCAGGAAAAATAGATAATATTCTGGATGACCAGCAGGCAATCAGTCTGCTGCATGGCTGTCAGGGCCTTCTGTCGTGAGACTGTTCCATGGCGAATGACCAAATCGCTGAGTTCAAGTCGCTCCATTTCACGTTCGGAATCTTCGTCAAAAGAGCCGTACACATCCACTCGAACCTTTTCCCGGAATCCTGCACGATCTGCGTTGCAGGTGAGAACCTGGTCCAGGGCCTGGAAGAAAGTCACCAGATTGCGGGTTCCGGCCAGTGAGCCGAAATGGGCAAAATGACAACGCGTTTTTTGGGTAAATTGTTGCTGAAAAAGAGCCGGTATTGAACCGGGATAGACAACAGCCCCGCGACATTGCCCATCGGTCCTGCTGCTGCAATGCTTCATCGCCGCATGGACGAGAAAGACAAAGGTGTCTGCCTGCTGGCATATCTTTTTTTCAAGGGCCTTGTACACTTGTAAAACTCTCTTGCTTCTTCTCCAGCCCTGATCATGCACCAGAGGATCTTGGGTTTCAGCAATCCAGGTGCAGCCGGTCCAGCGTTTGATCAGCAGGGCGGCAATATGGGCAGAGGCAGAGCCACCAGTGGAATACACGACCTCTGGTCGTAGCTGTCGACAGAGTAGGAAGCCCCGCAAAGAGGCCAGGAAACACCAGGACCACTCACTCTCCATATTGATGATGATTTTTTCCAGGAGATAAAACGGGAAAACTGGCACCATGCAGAGCGTTTCAACCAGCTTGAACTGCCAACGTTTATGGAGATGTTTTCGGAGGAAATGACGCAGTTCAAAACGGATTCCTGATGGAGCAAGGCTCAGGGTTCTGTAGTGTATCCATAGTTCTGAAGGCTTGCCAACCGGACCGCTGAGCAATATCGGCTCTATCCCCTGTTCCTGAAAAAAAGGCAGTCGATCATCAATATGTTGAGAACAGGCCGAACCCGGAATGTTGGCTCGATAGGAAAGGATCAACCAGCATTTTTTGGGCTTTTCTCCGGCAAGAAATTGTTGGAGACGTTCATCCGGTTTATGTTTATACAGGGTTGCTGCCATAACGACAAAGAAAAAGGCTGTTTGATAGACCGTAAGATATGATTCCGCCAGCATAATAATGAGGAAAAAGAGAGGGAGGGCTATGCGGATTCGTTGATAGCTATCCGGGAGTAGTTTTGCCTGCACAAACATGATAATGAAGATCAACAAAAAGAAAAGGAGGCCTGTCACGCCGAGCATGGCGCCGATCAGTACATACTGATTATGCGGATTATCTGTTGCGATGCTGGCCGGACTTCTTTCGCGGTTTACCTCGGCATAGGCCGCCTGAAAGTCACCGGTTCCCACTCCAAGCCAAGGATGCTGTCGGATTATTTCAAGAGAATTTTGGAAGAACAGCAGTCGCATGCCCACTGAGGTGTCAGGATTTTTTTTAAAACCTTCTATTTCTTGGCGGGCTGTATTGACTCGTTGTTGAAAAATCGGACTGTACAGGTAGCCTGTTATGCAGATTGCGGGCAGGAGCAGGAAGACGGTTATTGTCGCCTTGAGTCGATTTTTGGCAAAGATCTGAAACAGGAGCAGGCCCATAAGAACGAGAAAAACCACTTGTCCGGTCCTGCCCTCGGTCATAAACATATTCACCGTCATCAATCCGACAAGGCCAAATAACGCGACTCGGACAACAGGAAGTCGTTGCCCGGCCCGACTCCAGATTGCCTCGTGCAAGACCAGGTAGATGGCAAAGGCCAGCAGGGGGTTATAGATAACGTGAAAGGTCTTTGGGGTCAGGTGGGTCGGGCTAACATCGGCATAATGGATCAGGCCAAATCGGGCCAGAAAGGTGATGCCCATAGCCAGCGTCATTCCCCCTAGAAAGGCATACAGATAGAGCGAGCGATGCCGATACGCTGTTGCGGTTAGAAAAACAGGCAGTAAGGCAAGCTTCCATTGATCTTTCAATACCTCTATTCCTGTAACCAAGTTATCGGTCCAGAGGAGTCCCAGGCAGAGCAGTCCCAGGAAGGCGAGAACGCTTACCGCAAGCGGATGGGAAAAGATTTCAACGCCTTTTTCTGCGAATCGGCCCTCAATCAGCCAGAGCAGGAGAATCAGCATCGCCACCACAGAAACCGCTGAGGTGGATAGGGGCACAGCAAAGGCCAGCAGGGCTGGAAGCAGGCTGTTTACCTGTCCCACTCTATCGCGGAAGGAGCGGGCGGGCGGGCTTTTCTGCTCGGATGCAGGGTTTGTCGAATTCATTGAGTTTATTGAATTCTTTATTATCTGTCAGCGTACTGCATGGTGTACAGGCCTTCATAGACACCATGTTGCTCCAGGAGGCTTTCATGGGTGCCCTCTTCCACCAGGCAACCATTTTGCATAACAATGATTCGGTCGGCATTCTTGATCGTGGAGAGGCGATGAGCGATCACAATAGTGGTTCGGTTCTTCATCAGGTTGTCCAGGGCCTTTTGGACCTTGCGCTCCGACTCCGTATCCAGAGCAGAGGTCGCCTCATCCAACACCAAAATTGGGGCATCTTTAAGGATAGCTCGGGCAATGGACACCCGCTGGCATTGGCCCCCAGAAAGGCGGGTTCCTGATTCGCCGATCACGGTATCAAAGCCTTTTGGCAGGGCCTCAATAAACTCCAGGGCAAAGGCGGCTTCAGCTGCCTGTCGGATGTCCTCCTCAGTACAGTTTGGGCTGCCGTAACCGATATTATTGCGCACGGTATCGTTGAACAGAATGGTCTGCTGGGTGACCAGCGCGATCTGGCTTCGCAGGGAGTGCAGGGTCAGATCTCGAATATCATGTCCGTCAATACGCACAGCTCCTTGGCTTACATCGTGAAACCTGGGAATGAGGCTGGCCAGGGTTGTTTTTCCACCACCGGAAGGGCCGACAACAGCGAGAATTTCTCCCTGAACAACCTTGAGCCGGATATCCCGCAGCACGGGTTCTTCTTTGTCATAGGCAAAGGTGGCCTTGTCAAATTCAATGGCATTATGAAATCGTGGCAGTACTTTATTATCCTGTTTTTCCTTGATCTCGGGCTCTATGTCGAGCAGGTAGAAAACACGGATTGCAGCAGCCATGCCGGACTGGATCGTCGAGTTGATCTTGCTTACTCCCTTGACCGGCTCATAAAGCATGACTAGGGCAGTCAAGAAGGCCATAAAGGTACCTGGCGTTGAATTGCCGCCGAGAACCTGCATGCCTCCGAACCAGATAATGAGGGCCATGCCGATTCCGCCGAGAAACTCAATCAGGGGATGGGAAAGACTGCGAAACTTGGTTTCGGTCATCAGGGTGTCAAAGAGGTACTGCATCTTCTCGCCGAAAAGCTTTTTTTCCTGCTCCTCCATACAAAAAGCCTTAACAATTCTGGCCCCCCGGATGGTCTCATTGAGAAAGTCACTGGCCTCGCCCATACCTTGTTGGTAGCTGGTGCTGATCCGACGAAATTTTTTCCCGAAAACCACAATAGGGACCGCAGCCATAGGAATGAAGATCAACGAGACAAAGGCCAGCCGCCAGTCCATATAAAAAATAACGCCGAGCAGGCCGCAGACCGTAAAGAAGTCCCGTAGCAGGTGAATCAGAGCATGGGAGACCGATCCCTGAAGCATGCTGACATCATTCATGATTCTGGATATCAATTCGCCGGTAGAATTCTTGTGAAAGAATCCCATCGACAGGTCGTTGAGGTGGCTGTAGATGCTATTGCGCAGGTCTTTTATCACACATTGTCCTATCCATTCAAGGAGGTAGGAGTAGATGAAATAAAAAATTCCCTTAATGAGAAAAATAACCAGCAAAGTAACTGGCAGGAGGATCAGCCATTCTTCGTTTTTTTCGTAAAATATTTTATCAAGCAGCGGTTTGACCATGTAGGCCTGGGCCGCATTGAAGCCCGCAACAACAATCATTGCCAGCATGGAGATGATTAATTTTTTTTTGTACGGTTGCAGTACCTTGTACAGGCGGGTGAGTATAGTTTTATTTGTCATAGAATAACATCGTTTTTTTCAAAGGTATTTTGCTCCGCCTTGAGCAGATCCCTTCCCCCTCAGTAGGACAGAAAACAGTTACTTCTCCCGGACGATATCTCTTCATGAGATGGATGGAGAAGCATGGAAAACCGGCAGCTGAGGAGACCGGGAAGATGTGTTAATACAGATGCTGGGAACCTATATTATGCCTTGTTAAAGATCAAGCAAATAGTAGGATGCCGGTAAAAATAGCCGTGAAGGAAAGAGGCGGTGAGAGACAAAGAAGATACAATAAAAAGCAAAAAAAGGCGAAGGGAAGGAGCAGGCTCTGTCAGGAAGATCAAGCTACAGGTTGAAGGTTTATCCTGTAGGGTGTAGAATATGCGGCTGTTGTCTATCGTTATAATCTTTGTTCTGTGTTTTACTGAAATTTTTCCGAGCGGAGTTCACCTCTCATGCAACGCTTTTTTTTCTCAATACTTGCTGTTCTGTTACTCCTTGTTGGCTGTTCCTCAAAGCCGATTCGTCATTTGGCTTCAGATGCCGCTTTGGTTGAGCCGGGTAAGTCGACACGGCAGGATGTCGTTCGCTATCTCGGGCAACCTGACAGGCAGCGAAGTCTTTCTCCTGGCGTAGAGGAGTATGTCTACTATAACGAGCGCAAAGGTTTTTTCGGCAAGCTGCCCTTTGTTGGTAATTTGATTGATCCAGCCAGTTATGAAATGATTCTAGTCATTTTAGATGGAGATATGGTGACGGATTGTGATTTCCTGGTCCATAAAGAAGACGATGAGGATGGAGTGGCCGATGTTGCCGGGGATGAGCTCCCGTGAGTCCAAGGGTTCTCGCCGATTTTGCCATTCACCGGCAGCGGATGATGGACACGCTTATTGAGCGCGGTATTCAGGATCCTGCGACCCTGCGTGCTATGGTTGAGGTTCCTCGGCATCAATTTGTTGAAGATGCTATGCAGGCCCGATCTTACGGGGACTTTCCCCTGCCCATCGGTTCTAGCCAAACGATTTCTCAGCCCTTTATCGTTGCCATGATGACCCAGGCCCTCCAGCTTCAGGGGCATGAGCGGGTGCTGGAAATCGGTACCGGGTCTGGTTATCAGGCTGCGGTGCTTTCCCGTCTTTGCAAGCGGGTGTATACTGTTGAGCGGATTCACTCCCTGCTTGGACGTGCGCGGAAAGTCTTTGATCGATTGCATTATTATAATATTATTTCCTGCATAGATGACGGTACCGTTGGCTGGCCTGATCAGGCCCCTTTTGATGCGGTCGTCGTGACAGCGGGTGGTCCGAAAATCCCCGAGCCTCTGATAGAGCAGTTGGCAGATAAAGGGAGAATGATTATGCCGGTGGGAACGCAGGATGAGCAGGAATTGCAACTGCTGGAGAAGCGCAACAGAAGAATTCGGATTCAATCTATTGGAGATGTTCGCTTTGTCAACCTGATAGGGGAACATGGCTGGAGAGAATAGAATGGAGAGAACAGGATGGAAATAACTGGATGGATATGAAGGAAGAAAATAAAGAATCGAATAAGGAACAAAAGGGGCAGGAACTGAGCTCTGAAAAGAAAAAAAAGCCTGGTCTGATTCGCCGTCTGTATGATTGGATGCTGAGCTGGGCAGATAGTCGTTATGGGCTCCATGCTCTGGTTGTTATCTCGTTTGTCGAGTCCAGTTTTTTCCCCATCCCGCCAGATGTGTTGCTGGTTGCTCTGGTGCTCGGGGCAAGCACTCGTTGGTATAAGTTTGCTTTTTGGTGTACCTTGGCCTCAGTGTTTGGCGGGCTGGCTGGTTATGGAATAGGGGTGTTCGGTTGGGAGACGATTGGGCAATGGATTGTTCAGCATATTGCGCATATGGATCTGACCGAAGTGAATGGTCGTATGGATATCGCGTTGCCATCGTACCTTATTACTGTCATGGGTGATTCCTTGGGCGGCAAGTACCTGTTTCAGGTGTACGATTATTGGAATGCCTGGATTGTCTTTGTCTTTGGGCTGACACCGTTGCCCTATAAGCTGGTCACTATTACCGCTGGCGTGGCCCGCGTCAATCTGTCGGTTTTTTTGATTGCCTCAATCCTTTCTCGGGCCTTGCGTTTTTTCCTGGTTGCCTGGATCCTCAGTAAATGGGGGGATTCTGCTCGTCGTTTTATTGATCGCTATTTTAATCTGTTGACCATTGCCTTTATTGTGCTGTTGGTTGGTGGTTTTCTGGTCTTGAAGCTGGTTCTGTAGCCTAGCGGGCAAGCTCTGAGGGGGAGACCTTTTTTCACGATCACGCTTGTTTTCTCTTGACCAAAAAAATACCGCTGGTATTATAGATCGTTTGTGTTAATTGGGGGCCTATAGCTCAGCTGGCTAGAGCCACCGGCTCATAACCGGTAGGTCCTTGGTTCGAGTCCAAGTAGGCCCACCAATTTTCTGAGAGATCATAAAGCTGAAAATCAAGCGGGTTGGGTGAATAATCCAGCTCTTTTTTGATAACCCTTTCATTCTTCGTCTTTTGAGTCCTCATACTTTACGTAAAAATTTCTGTCCGCAAAGGAGGTTTTCCTTGCAGGGCAGCATAGAGCAAACGTCAATATAAGAGGTACACCCTTTACGGGCTGTGCCTCTTTTTCTTTTTATTGTGGTAAAAGTTCAGAATATACTCAATATTCTTCAGGGAATCGCTCCTCTTGGCCTCGCTCAGTCTTGGGACAATGTCGGTCTGCTTGTCGGTAGTCCTGACGGTCGGGTGACCTCGATTCTTCTTGCCTTGGATCCGACGACCGCCCTGATTGCCGAGGCGGAGCGATGCAATGCCGAACTTGTTATCACCCATCATCCAGCTATTTTTCATCCTTTGAAAAGCCTGCGTGCGGATCATCCTGCGGAAAGAGTTATTCATGCCGCTGTGCAGGCCGATATACATCTTGTCGGTTGCCATACGAATCTTGATGCTGCCTATGGCGGGGTTAATGATGTTTTAGCGCAGTTGCTTAACCTGGAGGAGACGGTTCCGCTGTTGTTGGAAGGCGGGAGTGGGCATTGCAACGAGAAAAAGACGGGATTGGGCCGTATAGGGATACTCACAGAACCGGTTTCTTCGGAGAGTTTTCTGGAACGATTGTATTCCGTGCTTTCTCCCCCTTGGTTGCTGGAAGCCGGGCCACGGCCTGGGAAGGTGCGCAGAGTCGCGGTGTGCGGAGGCTCCTGCTCTGATATCTCTGCCACAGCCTTGGCAGCTGGAGCAGATGTGTTTATCACCTCCGAAGTGAAGCATGATGTAGCCCGCTGGGCTGAAGAGGCCGGATTATGGCTGATTGACGGCGGTCATTTTGCCACAGAATACCCGGCAATGGAAGGATTGCGACAGTTGCTCGTTGAGAGGCTGAAAGCCTCTGATATGGCTGTACAGGTGCAGTGCGCACGACAGGAGCCTCCACTGCGCTTAGTAGCAGGAAACAGGAAAAAGTTGCTAAGGAACGTCGCAGAGAAACATAGCGGCGAAACATAGCGGCTCTTTGTATCCTGTAACATGAGAGAAAACGAGCATTGCCATAGATTTTTGATCTATTTTTTTCAATATTTAACATGCCGACCTTTATGTCGGTCGGAATTTGATACATGAGGAGTTTACCTTGAAAGAAGATATCAGCGTGCTTATAGCCCTGCAGAAACTTGATACGGAACTTTCTGGATTTGACCGGAAAATTGAGGAGAAAAAACAGGAACTGACAGAGCGCGAGCAGGCTATCGCCGATAAAGAGGTTCTTGCCGGGCAATGCCGGGAAAAAGCGGTGGAGCTGGAGCAGAGCCGACGTGATATCAAAGCAGGCAGCGAGGATGCGGCGGAACGAATTAAAGATCGTCAGAGCAAAATGATGCAGGTGCAGACCAGCCGGGAGCATCAGGCCTTGCTGAAAGAGATCGAAGAGGCGAAGAAAACGATCAAGGATTCGGAAGAGCAGCAGCTTCAGGTGATGGAGCAGGTGGAGGCGGAAGAGGCCAAAGCCAAAGAGCTGGAGAATCTTTGCACTGGAGAAAAGAAGCTTCTTGCTGAGGAAACCGGTAAGGTTGAAAAGGCGATTAACAAGCTTGATGGGCAGCGTTTATCTGTGCAGGATAAACGTGAGAAGCTTGCCAAAAAGGTTTCGCCCTCATGGGTAAAACGCTATGATAAATTGCTCAAGAAACGTGATGGGCTTGCGGTTGTCCAGGTCATTGATGCTGTTTGTCAGGGTTGTTTTATGACCATACCGCCTCAAAAGTATAATGATATTTGTCTGGGAGAGCAGATTTTCACCTGCCCGACCTGTCAGCGTACCCTGTATTATCTGCCACCGTCTCCTGAAAGCAACGTCTAAAAATGTCTCAATCTTGTTTGGATAGGACCGCTCTTGCAGCAGCTCTGGGGAAACAGTTGCCGGATGCGACCTTGGAAAATTTGTTTCCAGAGTATAAGCTTACTGATGTACGCGCTGTTTTATGTGGTGCAAAGAAGACAGCAGGACCTATCACGGTTACCTCTTCTCCTGCTCAGCAGCAGAGCCTGTTTGCTGAACCGCCTGCTGGTTCCGGTTGCGGTTCGACCTGTAAACTTTTTACTGACGGTGCCTCTCGGGGAAATCCGGGAGAAGCCGGGGCCGGAAGTGTTCTTTTGGGTGATGACGGGCAGGAACTTGCGGCCCGTTCCCTCTATCTCGGCCAATGCACCAATAATGTGGCCGAGTACAAGGCCTTGATTATGGGGTTGCAATCTGTTCTTGAATTGGACTGCGGTAAGGTGGAGATCTTTCTTGATTCGCAATTGATTGTCCGTCAGGTTCAGGGGCAGTATAAGGTCAAACATCCGGCTCTCAAGCCCCTGTTTGAGGAGGTGAAAGAGCTGCTCGCCAAGATAAACAGCTGGACGGTTGCTCATGTGCCTCGGGAGCAGAATAAACGGGCCGATGAGTTGGCCAATAAGGGGATTGACGAAAAAACGGCGTAAAAAAAACAACAGTTTCAGGGTGGACGCATGGTCGCTCCGGCTTTATGCCGGTGAGGAAAGTCCGAACACCGCAGGGCACGGTGGTTCTTAACAGGAACTTTGGGGAACCGAAGGAAAGTGCCACAGAAAAGACACCGCCGATGGAACGGGCAACCGTTCACAGGTAAGGTTGAAATGGTGAGGTAAGAGCTCACCGCCTTTATGGTGACATAAAGGGCAGGGTAAACCCCACCGGGTGCAAGACCAAATAGGGAAACGTTTGAGGGCGGCTCCGTCCAAAGTTTCCGGGTAGGTTGCACGAGGTGCCGGGCAACCGGCATCCCAGTCAAATGATCATGGCCTGCTTCGGCAGGAACAGAATTCGGCTTATAGTCCACCCTGTTTTTTTTACGCAGATGCAGTACACAAGAGAGCAAATCGAGACCTTCTTGCATTTCTTTCTCCTCTATCGGTTTGATCAAGCCGGAGAAATAAAATTATCCCGTCCCATCTTTTTGTAACTTCAAATTCTGAGGTTGAATAATGCCCTATAGTGATTTTGATCTGAAAACGGTTAAGCAGAAGCTCGGTGTTCATCTGACCGAGCAGGAAGGGCTTTTTTCCGCTGTTGCAGGCATCACCGTCAGCCCCTCATTTCAGGATATTCTCCAGGAGAATGTTCCTCTTGCCCGTGCCATTAATACCGAGAAGGCTCGCTCCGAGCTAATTATCGCCAATATTCTGGTTGAACTGCGAAAAATCCTCAAGCATCGGATCAGCTTGTTTTCCGGCATTGAGTTTAATGTTGATAAGGAGAAGGGCCTGAACGGGTTTTGCGATTTCATCATCAGTGCATCTCAGGAACAATTACTGCTGAACAGTCCGGTGATCGCGCTTGTTGAAGCGAAGAATGAAAACATCATCGGCGGATTAGGGCAATGCATTGCCGAAATGGTAGCGGCAAAACTGTTCAATGAGGCGGAGGGGGTTGAGCATATAGGGACGATTTACGGAGTTGTTACAACGGGAACGGCTTGGAAATTTCTCAAAATGGAGAAACTTGAGGTCTCCATTGATCTGGATGAGTATTCCATTGAGCAGCCGGAGAAGATTTTAGGAATTTTACGAGCTATGGTGAGGCAGGATGCGTGATAATAATATACATTCTAATATACATTCCGTGGCCGCCATCATCCCGGCGGCAGGTTTCGGCACCCGCATGGGAGCCGACATTCCCAAACAATTCCTTGAACTGGCCGGAGAGCCTGTTTTTGTGCGGACTCTGCGGGTCTTTCTGGCTCACCCGGAAATCCACATCATTGTGCTTGTTTTGCCTCCAGAACAGCTGCACTCCGGCAAAGAGCAGCTCCTTCCTTTTTTGACCCCTGAGCAGCAGGGGAAAATGCTGTACACAGCCGGGGGCGAAACCCGTCAACACTCGGTGCAGAACGGTATGAAGGCCTTGCCTGCCTCAATCGAGCGTATTTTTGTTCATGACGGAGCCCGACCTTTGGTGAGTGCAGAGATTATTGATCGCTGCTTAGCGGGTATTGAGGAGCACGGAGCTGTGATCGCGGCTGTGCCGGTCAAGGATACCTTAAAAGAGGTTGAGGAGGTCGAAGGCGGCATAGAGATCATCGGAACTGTTGATCGCTCGCAACTGTGGCAGGCCCAAACCCCCCAGGCTATGGACCTGCACTTGCTGGAACGCGCCTATGAATATGCGGAAGCCACTGAATTTATCGGCACGGACGAGGCCTCTCTGCTGGAGCATGCCGGGGTTTCGGTAAGTGTGGTTATGGGCAGTGAAGAGAATATCAAGATTACCCGTCCCGAGGATCTGCGGATTGCTGCCGCTTTATTGCAAGATGATAGGGAGAAAGGAGACGCAATGCGAATTGGACACGGTTTTGATGCCCATAGATTGGTGGAAGGGCGCAAGCTGATTCTTGGTGGAGTGGACATTCCCTATCAGCTGGGCCTAGCTGGTCACTCGGATGCCGATGTCTTGGCCCATGCCCTGATGGATGCGCTGCTTGGTGCGCTCGGTGCCGGGGATATCGGGCGTCATTTCCCGGATACCGATGAACAGTATCGGGGCGCGGATAGCCTCAAGTTGCTGGAGCAGGTGATGGTGCTGGTCAAGGCCAAGGAGATGCGGTTGGTCAATGCGGATATCACGGTGGTCTGCCAGCGTCCTCAGCTTGCTCCTCACTTGGCAACCATGCAAAGTAATCTTGCTGCTGTTTGCAGAGCTTCGCCGGAGCAAATTAATATCAAGGCCACTACCACCGAGGAGATGGGGTATACCGGACGGGG
>JBATKL010000040.1:0-5442 GCA_049669385.1 Candidatus Electrothrix sp.
TTTTTCATTCGACAAGAAGGCTCCTGCAGTTGGGATGATATTTTATGCAAGATTTCAGATTGAATTCCTCTCTAAAATTTGTTCTGATCAGACATTCTGGAAATATTGTTAAGATATTTTTGTTAAAATATTCTGCTCACTGAATCTCAACCTCATTCCCTGATTCATCATGCAAGTAAACGGAACCCCTTATCGTTGCATCTGGCCAGAAGCTGACGGATGTTCCGTCGGTATCATTGATCAAACAAAGCTGCCCCATCGCTTTGAGACGGTCAGTTTGCGCACCTTGGATGATGCGGTTCTCGCTATCAGCGACATGCTAGTGCGTGGTGCCCCACTGATCGGAGCCACAGCAGCCTACGGTGTCTGCCTCGGTCTTCATGAAGACTGTTCAGATGCCCGTTTGGATGTTGTCTGTAGTGCTTTGATTACAGCTAGGCCCACAGCGGTTAATCTACGCTGGGCCGTGGAACGGATGCGCTCCCTGCTCAGCAGACTGTCACCGGAACAACGTCTGGCAGCAGCCTATCAGGAGGCGGCGACCATTTGCGACGAAGATGCCCAGGTCAACGAAGCCCTTGGCGAGCAGGGCCTGGAGCTTATTCGGAAAAAATATGCGGAAAAGGGAGACACCGTCAATATCCTCACCCATTGCAATGCGGGCTGGCTGGCAACAGTGGACTGGGGCACAGCCCTGTCGCCGATCTTCAAGGCTCACGCCGCCGGAATTCCGGTGCATGTCTGGGTTGATGAAACACGACCGCGTAATCAGGGGGCCCATCTCACGGCTTGGGAACTGACTGCCGCTGGCATTGATCATCACCTGATCGTGGATAACAGCGGCGGTCATCTCATGCAGCAGGGCCAGGTCGACCTTTGTATTGTTGGGACGGATCGGACAACCTGCACCGGCGATGTCTGTAATAAAATCGGCACCTACCTCAAGGCCTTAGCAGCCGCTGACAACGGTGTTCCTTTTTACGTGGCCCTGCCCTCTTCCACCATTGATTGGACTCTGGAGGACGGAGCAGCTATTCCCATTGAAGAACGGGACCAAAAAGAGGTCCTCCTTGTTTCTGGCGTATCCAAAGACGGCGAGGTACGGCAGGTACGAATTGCGCCGGAACAGACCAAAGCAGCCAATCCAGCCTTTGATGTCACCCCGGCCCGCTTAATCACCGGCCTAATCACTGAACGAGGGGTCTGTGAGGCAAATAAGGACGCTCTGCTCGTTTTATTCCCTGAATATAGGGACTAACATCTATCCAAGGAGAATAAGCCGGTGGTTTGATCTTTTTCACAACTTTCTATAAACAAGCAGTGAAATCCTACGGCGGCCCTGCGAACATCAGGCACCGCAAAGCCTATTTTTATTATTAGAGAGGATATAGACATAATGACAGCGCATAAAACACGACTGATGGGAGAGGCGAAAATTATCGCCCTTGCTACAGACGGATCTTCGTACACAGACGGGGCAGTGCAGGAAGCCATTTTCCTGGCTCAGGGATGCGGAGCAAAAATTGTTGTTCTCAATGTGATCTCAGTTGATTCAGAATCGACAACCGGTCTCCTGGCCTCCCCCATGACCGTCAGCCAGGAAGTGACCGATTATCTTTATAATATAAAAAAAATGGCCGATGATAGCGGCATTGAATGCGAGATTATTGTCGAAGAGTCGTACTACCGACCAGATAAAACCATTGTCGACTTGGCCTATAAACACAAGGCGGACGTCTTGATCATGGGCCGTCACGGCAAAAGAGGCCTGCTGAAGCTGCTGGTGGGCAGCATGACCTCCAAAGTGATCGGACACGGCTTTCCCCAAGTTCTGGTTGTTCCTCATGGTTTTTCCATCAGAGGAGAAAAAATCCTGCTCGCGACAGACGGCTCAGATGCCGCTGAAACAGCCGCTGAAACAGCCATCAGCATGGGAAAGAACTGCTCTGATCTGAAACAGATATATGTCCTTTCCGTGACCAGTTCCGAAAACGAGCTTGAACAGGCTCAGGCCTTGGCCCAAGCAGTCTGTACTCAAGGACGGGAACAGGCACCGTCCGTCAATTTTCATCCCTTGGCCTTAGTCGGCAAGCCTTCCGCTGACGTCATCGCGAAAACAGCAGAGGAAAAGCAGGTGGACATGATCCTCATCGGCGGACACGGCAAGGGGTTGTCGAAACTGCTCATGGGTCATGTCACCGAGAAGGTCATCGGGCGGACCCACTGTGCTGTCTTGGTGATTGAAAAAAAGAAAAACGAGGAGAATACTGCGGAAAGCGGTGCAAGCAACGAAAACAGCGAATAAGACATGATCGTCCGAGAAGCTGCCGGACGCAACCCTTCTAACGTCTTCTGGACAGACAAAAATATCACCCCATATTTCAACCCATTCAACTCATACAAGGAGAAAAATACATTATGGTTTTTAAGTTTTTTCCGTTTCTACTCTGGTTCAAAGGGTATAAGACGGAAGCCTTTAAAATGGACCTGGTCGCCGGTATCACAGTTGCCCTGGTTCTTATTCCGCAATCCATGGCCTATGCTCAACTGGCTGGACTTCCAGCCTATTACGGACTCTACGCCGCTTTCCTTCCGCCCATGGTGGCGGCCCTGTTCGGTTCCAGTCGTCAATTAGGGACCGGGCCAGTTGCTGTTGTTTCCCTGATGTCGGCAGCCTCCCTTGAACCTCTTGCCACAGCAGGTTCTGACCAATTCATCGCCTACTCTATTGTGTTGGCCTTGGTGGTCGGCATCTTCCAGCTCTCGCTTGGTGTATTGCGCCTAGGCATGGTGGTCAACTTCCTTTCTCATCCGGTTATCAACGGCTTCACCAATGCAGCAGCGATCATTATTGCCTCGTCCCAGTTCTCCAAATTTTTCGGCGTTTATGTGGACAAGGCCCCGCATCATTATGAAACCATGATGCGGGTCGTGCAGGCGGCCTGTGATTACACCCATTGGCCGACGCTGTTCTATGGCATTGGGGCGGTCACTCTCATGATGATGACCAAAAGGATAAACCCAAAAATTCCAGCTGTTCTCGTTGCGGTTACCGTCACCACCCTGCTTTCCTGGACCACTGGATTCAACCGAGACGCGCAGGTTACACTCTCTGCTCTCCACTCTCCAGGAATAGCAAAAAAAATAGAGACGTTTAACGAAGCCGTCAGCATGGTCGAACATCACGGACGGGAACGAGCTGACCTTGGCAAGGCTTCCGAGGAACTGCATAAGGCGGAACAGGAGGCCCACGGTGCCCCTCCTCCGCTTGAACTGCTTGAGATTGAAAATCAAGTGGCCATGCTGAGCAGGAAAATGGATCATGCAAAACATGACGCACATCTGATCCGCACGGAGTTTCGACGAATGAAATTCGAAGGTGCACAACAAAGAGATCGCTACGTATTTTACCAAAAAGGCGCGATCCCATCTGGTGTAGAGACCGACGGTCGTACCTGGCGGATCAAGGTTGGGACATCTCCCCTGAATACCCAGGAAATAACGATGACCGGTGGTGGTGCTATTGTCGGTAAAATTCCTGAAGGATTACCTTCTTTCAGTATGCCTGAAATTACCTTAAAGACCTCCTTCAAACTCCTACCGACAGCCATCATCATTTCCCTGCTCGGTTTCATGGAAGCCATTGCTATTGCCAAGGCAATGGCTGCAAAAACCGGCCAGAAAATAGATGCAAACCAGGAACTCATAGGTCAGGGGCTGGCAAATATTTTCGGTTCAATGGGGCAAAGTTACGCTGTGTCCGGTTCGTTTTCCCGCTCAGCGGTTAACCTGCAAGCCGGGGCTGTCAGCGGTATTTCCTCTGTGGTCACCTCCCTGATGGTCCTGCTGGCCCTGCTGTTCTTTACTCCCCTGCTCTATCATCTGCCCCAGGCCACCTTGGCTGCTGTTATCATGATGGCGGTTATCGGCCTGATCAACACCAGCGGTTTTGTCCATGCCTGGAAGGCACAGCGTTACGACGGTATTATCTCGGTCATCACCTTTGTTGTCACCCTGTACTTTGCCCCTCATCTGGACATGGGTATCATGGTTGGTTTTGCTCTGTCCATGGGCGTGTTCCTGTACAAATCCATGCGCCCAGTTGTCGCCGAGCTGTCCATGAACGAAGAAAATGTCCTGAAAAGCTCTGAGCATTACCGGCTCAAGGGGTGCAGCCATATCTCCGTGGTCCGTTTCGACGGCGCACTCTTTTTTGCCAATGCCAGCTACCTGGATGAACAGGTTGCAAAATTCAGGACCGAGCATCCAGATCTGCGAGCTATTTTGCTGGATGCCAGAGGCATTAATGACATGGATGCCTCTGGTGAGGAGGCCCTCGCTATGATCGTGAAGCGTTTGCGGGCGGCTGGTCTGTGTTTTGGGATGAGCAGCGTCAAAGGCCAGGTTATGGCGGTGATGAAACGGACGCATCTGCTCGACAAAATCGGCATGGAGCATATCTATCCTGATACCAAAACAGCTGTTGCCTCCCTTATCGAAGAAATACACAGAGATTCGGATTTGCCAAAGGATGGTTGTCCAAACTGCCCTTTGACAAAATATATCCCGGCGGCCTAATATTTTTTCACAACAGGTGCTGCTCGCCAGCGCCTGTTTTTCTCATGTACAGAGAGGTTAAAAGAATATGAACAGTACACCAGTCATGAACAAGTCTGAGGTTATTGCCCTTGCCACAGACGGCTCTCCCTATACTGAAGGGGCCGTGCAAGAGACAATTTTTCTGGCCCAGGCCTGCGGAGCAAAGATTGTGGTTCTGCATGTGATTCCCATTGATTCGGGCTCAGCAACTGCAATTCACTCCTCATCCGCTACAATGCGCCAGGAGACCAAGGAATATATGGACAACATCAGCAAGCTTGCTGATGATAACGGGATTCCCTGCAAAATTATCTTTGAAGAATCCTACCGGCCCGACAAAACCATTGTCGAACTGGCCTATAAGCATCAGGCCGACATCCTGATTATGGGGAGGCACGGCAAACAGGGATTGCTTAAGTTGCTGGTTGGCAGCATGACCTCCAAGGTTATCGGTCACGGCTTTCCCAAGGTGCTGGTTGTCCCTAAGGATTTCTCCATCGGAGGGGACAAAGTACTCCTTGCCGTTGACGGATCCGACGCCAGCGTGGCGGCTGCCGATGAGATCATCGGCATGGGCCTTCACTGTTCCAACCTCAAAGAGGTCTATGCCCTCTCGGTCGCGCCTTCCGAAAGCGGACTTGAGCAGGCACAGGCCCTGGCACAAGCTACCTGTACCAGAGGGCGGGAACAGGCACCGTCCGTCAAGTTCCATCCCATGTCCTTGGTCGGTAAACCTGCCGCTGATGTCATTGCAAAAGCAGCAGAGGAAAAGGAAGTGGATATGATTCTCATCGGCGGGCACGGCAAGGGGCTGACCAAAATGCTCATGGGCCATGTGACCGA
>JBATKL010000041.1:0-8403 GCA_049669385.1 Candidatus Electrothrix sp.
CGAGCCGGAGAACAGATCCCGACAGTGTCTGCCAAACGAATTCGGATCGCTCCGTGTTGCTCGGCAATCTTTGCCGTTGCAAGAAGAAAATCCATATCGGCCCGAGAGGCATCTTCCATCCCCACAGAAACAGCAGGAATACCGGCAGCCAAGGCCTGCTGAATGGAAGAGGCTAGAGTCCTGCTTATCCACGCTCTGTCTTTTCCCAATCGTTCTCGAATATGCTGATCCGAAACCGGGATGGACAACGCAAGCAGGTCGGGAGAGCAGGTGGCGGCAAAGGCAATATCTTCAGCTTTGCAGCGGCACCACAGGCTAAGCCGACATGATCCAGCTGTTATTTCCCTGGCCTCTTTGACAAGTCGGGGAAGAGAGGTCTTCATCGGAGTTGCTACTCCGAGCTCTATTTCGTCAATACCAACTCGACACAGCCCATCAATAATATTATGCTTATCCTCATCAGCAAAGAGGACATTCGGTGTCTGTTCACCTTCCCGAAGGGTGGAGTCAATAAGTGAATCAATAAGCTGAGGCTGGTTGATGCGCATCTGTTCGTTGTGATTTGATCGACCTGCTGGGAGTGTCAGAACCGTGGATATTGAATACTGGATACAGGTAAAAGATACTTGTTCAGATATAGGTATCCATATCATGTGCCAATTTTCTGTTTTTTTGAAGTGCGGGGAGAATGAATGGAAAACCAGAGTATTGCGGGGCGATGGAAGTCGTATTTAAGTGGGCAAGAAGGGGTGAAAAGTTTACATTATTGGTTATCTTGTCAACGCGACACACATATTTGTAAAACTCGTAACTTCATTTACAAAAAAAGACGGGTAAAACTTTGAACAGCCTCTTTCCTCCTCGGCACCGAACGGGCCAAGGAGGAAACCCAGGGAGCGGGAAAGCTATGCAGCATGTCTATTGAGCAGCAATCTTATCCACATAGAGACCAGTAACCCTATCAGAAAGCTTCGTGATTTCATCAGTCGCTGTCAGTACCATAAGCGGCAAGCCACCTTCATGAACCTTGAGAAAATACGGAGAAATCCTCTCCCACTCTTTTTTGATTTTTGCGAGCTGGGAATCTATTTCCCCGGTATTACGCCCTTCATTCATAAGTTTTTTTAGCCCTGACTCGAATTCTTCAATAGCATTGTTCATTTTATGAACATTGTTCTCGTCCCGGAATCCGGCCTGATAGGCAATATAAGACTTCGAAACTCGCTGAGACAACATACGCTGTTTACCGGCAATATTGACAATATGATCTATATGCGCACCTGATTGATCTTCAATATTAAGAACAACTGAATGACAAACTTCCAACAAGGTATCACTTAACTCCAAAACACGAGCCGCATTTTCCTGATTATAGGGTTCATTAACCAGCGCCTGGTATTCCGAAAAGGTCTGCTCAACAATAGAAAGAAGATCGCTGGTCTCGCTGTCCTGTACCTTTGCCTTCAGAAGGTCATGATTTTTTTTAAATCGTTCAAGAGCCATATCCAGCTGTAGCTGCGTTTCTTTCCTAGAAATATCACTCCCCAGGTAAAAATAAGCTTTCGCGATCCGCTGTGACAACATACGTTGCATTCCCGACTTATTGACCAATTCAGACATGTTTTCCTTTTCCGCTGCCTGCGTGGGTGGGGCAAGCGCGACTGTAAGAAGGATTGTCAGCAGAGCGACCATCCGAAGCGTAAAAACATACATAAGCATCTCCTCCAGGTAAAAAAATATTAATGCAGCGACTATTGCGGCGACAAAGACGACTTTGCAACTCCTTGCATAAAAAGGACTGGTTATCAGTATTTACACTAAACCATGAACAAGAGATTTCCGCAAGGCAACCGCCTTGCATCCTAAAAAAAGGTGTGCTTCGGCGAATGAATACAATAAAAAAATATCATACACCAGCAAGTAATGCAAACAGTTCCTATTAAGCTCGTATATACTGCTGACCTGGAAGCTGTTGGATCAAACCACGCAACTCAAGCCCAAGAAGCAAGCCGTGGAGCGCATTAATCGGCAGAGCAGTCACCTCAGACAACTGCTCAATATCAATGGAGGTATTATTGATAACCAACAGCAAATCCTTTTCAGCCGCAGAAAGATCATCAGGAAGAGGGGTAAAGTTCTGGGACACAGCTGGTCGAGCAACTGATCTTTTTTCATGATCCTCACTCAGAAAGATCCCACCAGAGCGGACAGATAAAGGCAATTCTGCAAGGATATCTTCAACGGAGCGAACCAAGGCGGCCCCTTGCCGCAGCAGGCGGTGCGGTCCCGCACTCTTTGGCGAGTCGATCCTGCCGGGCACAGCAAAGACCTCTCGGTTTTGCTCCAAAGCAAGCCGGGCTGTAATTAAGGCTCCAGACCGGACAGCAGCTTCTACAATCACGACCCCCAAAGAAAGGCCGCTGACAATACGATTACGGGCCGGGAAACGAAAGCCCTCCGGCGGAGTGCCAAGGGGATACTCACTGATGAGCAGCCCCTGCTCGCCTATCTGCTTATACAGCGGACCGTGTTCTCCGGGATAGACAACATCCAGACCACATCCGAGGACAGCGATGGTCTTGCCACCAGCCTCAAGCGCACCAATATGGGCCTGACCATCAATGCCCTTAGCAAGCCCGCTCACCACAGCAATCCCATTCGCGACAAGCTCTCGGGAAAGTGTAGCACTGACGCTTTTACCGTAATCTGTTGGCGTGCGGGATCCGACCACTGCAACCGCCGGGAGATGAAGACAATCAAGATCCCCGAAGCAGTAAAGAAGAATCGGGTAATCGTGGATATTCAGAAGAAGAGAGGGATAGAAAGGATGATCACAACAGAGAAGCCGAATATTTTCGACTCGAAGACGGGAATATTCCTGCTCAGCCCAGAAACGGGCCTTGTCTAGCCGGGATGGCGTGGAAAAAAGTTCAATGAGATTCCTGCCAACACCGGGAATCTCAGCTACGGCCCTGCCAGCAGCCAGCACCTTGCCGGGCGGACCGAAAGCAGCAAGCAAACGCCGAGCAAGGACGCACCCTAGACCAGGTAAAGCAACCAGTGCTAGCCAGTCCAGGATGTCATTGCGCCCTTCCATTTGGCAGCAGCTCTATTAATCAAAAACAAAGGGCTCTAGATACTTGCTCCGAGAAGGATGACGCAGCTTCTTGATAGCCTGAGCCTCAATCTGACGAATCCTCTCTCGGGTAACATCAAAACGCTGCCCCACTTCCTCCAAGGTATGGTCACAGCCGACTTCAATGCCGTATCGCATGCGAAGGACCTGTTCTTCCCGCTCAGTCAGCTCCCCCATCACTTTGGCAAGACAGCGCTTCAGACTTTCCGTAATGGAAAAGTCCTGTGGCCCAGGGTTGATATCATCAACAATAAAATCACTGAGCATGGTATCCTCTTCATCCCCCACAGGGGCATCAAGTGAAATCGCGTCACGTGCTGTCTTCAACGCGGCATGAATATACTCCACGTCCGTATCCAACTGCTCAGCCATCTCTTCTAGGCTGGGCTCCCTGCTTTCTATCCGCTGAAAATCACGAGCAAAACGAAGCATTCTATTAATCGCTTCAATCATATGCACCGGCAACCTGATGGTCCGCCCCTGATCAGCTATCCCGCGATTAATAGATTGGCGTATCCACCAAGTGGCATAGGTAGAGAACTTATACCCCCGGTTATAATCATATTTCTCAACAGCTTTCATCAGGCCGATATTACCCTCCTGAATCAGATCAGGAAGCAGCATTCCTCGATTGAGAAATTTCTTGGAAATAGAGATAACCAGGCGCAGATTCGCCCGAACAAGCGTCTTTTTTGCTTCTCTAACAGTATCTTTTCCGATCCTTACTTCCTGAAAAAGTTCATCAAAGCTCGGGCAGTCTATTCCAATAGTTTCAGCTAAATCAAGATAGATTTCCTGCTCATTTCCAGATCGCTCTGGGGCGCTTTCCCCAGCCTCTCCCCTATGTGCAGCCAGCAAAGACTCCCTTTCCGCTTTAACACGAACCGTCCTAACCTTGTCATTGAACTCTTCAACGGCCTTTGCCGTTGAAAGTAATTTTTTAGAGCTGATCCGGTACGGTTGAAAGAGTTCGACAATTTGCAGACCAATTGACCGAATTTCCTGCCACAGCTCTTCCTTCTCGCTGTCACCACCTATCGCCCCTCTCAATTCTTGAAAAAAATCAACTCGTTGCCGATTCAGCCTATTTGCTTCTTTTATACACTCCAGGAACGATGTCCGAACCGCTTCGAGCTCGTTTTCATCGCTATCGGATATCCCGTTCAGAACGGATCCGATACGCATATTACCCCTTTCCAGCCCTTTGTCCAGGCGGTTCAAGGTCTTCAGCCCTAGGGTCAGACGCAAAACAGCACGCTGAATTTGAGCCTCCCCTTCTTCCAATTTTCGAGCTAGCTTTATCTCTTCCTCATAGCTGAGCAGATCAAGACTGCCCATTTCACGAAGATAAATATTCATGGGATCAGTACTGTACACATCTTTATGCTTATCCTCAATCAACTCATCTTCTTGGGTCTCAACAGTCGACAAACCGGTTTCCTCGTCTTCATAGATTTTTGAAGATCTTCCCGTCTGGTTCTTCACGTAGATACCTCCTCCGTACCATCAAAAAACCTAAATCGCTCAGGCAAAGTCCTCTCCCCGTGGACCCGCGTAAGCGGCTTTTCCCCCATTCCGACCCAGGTGATAAATTTTTCCGCGATTAAAGCGTTCAAACTTTTTTCTTGCTGCACAGGTCGGCAAATTACAAGAGAAGCTTCTTGCAAAATTTCGACATCCAGCGAGCGATACTCACTCTGTTTGGATATACTGACCTGAACTTTTCCGATCATTCCATTTTGAACAAAAATCTTCAACCTGCAAAAAACAAATCAGAATATCACATAACCCATCCAAAAACAGGTATTACCATCATTGTCTCACTCTGCAATGTACAATTTCCTACACTCCTTGTACAGTTTTTTTTACGCAAAAGTTTTTTTTCTCCTTTTTTTTCATCTCACTTTAGTCTAATAAGCGACAACTCCATCACCGAATCATAGAAAAATATAATAACTTTCCAAACAATTATCAACAATAATCCCTCCCCTTCAACCTGAGGCTCCTCTCAAAAGAAAAGTTTTCTTTTAAGCTTACAACGTAGCACCATTCAAGGCTTGATCAAAAAAAATCTCATCAGATACTGATTTCCATTCCTATCACGAATCTTTCCCTTGCACCACAAGCATTTTTTCTCTTTGCAACGTACTAACAAGTGAATAATTTCCTGCTTTTTCAGCTGCCAAAATCCGTTTTTGCAAGCTAACCCCCTCTTCCTGCCGCTGCATATTTCTTAAGCATATAAGCAGCTCATCACAGAGCAGACGCCCCTGCTCTTCACTTTCCTCACCGAGATGCCCGCAGCCGTCTTTACTGAGCAAATCAGCAATATATTGACGTTCAGAACCTGATGCAACAACAGAAAGCAATTGTTCCGGTGTAAAATTTCCGACCAACGCAAGCTGTTCCATAGCATCGACAAGCCCCATGAGCGGGGATTGCCCCAGTGACTGCTTAAGACCTCCGGCAAGCAATTCCGACAAGAACTCAGGGTACAGCAATAAAAAATCCAGCAACTGTTGCTGTTTCTTGGGAAGATCATATAAGGAGATTGAGGGGGTTAGCTCCTCCTCCGGTGCCGAGGAAGGATAGGCATCCCAGCCCTCCTCTCTATCCACGGAGAAATCCGGTGGGGTCCAGTCCGAACCCCAACCCGCCCCCCAATCCGGACCGGATGGCACTCCCGGCACCACCTCTGACTCCGGGGGCCACTGCTGGACAGGCATATGTTCAACATGTTCAATATAATTAACATGCTCGACAGCCGCTTGCGTGACCAGAAAACGATCAGGAGAGACCCCGAGTTGCTCACCAAAATGAGCAGCCATTAACTCTCGCTGATCCGCATCAGTGGCCTGCTCCATCAACTCAGCCAATTCGGCTATAATCCGATTTTTACCGGATAGGGTCAGCCCATGCTCATCTTTAAGGGCGGAGAAAATAAATTCCGCAAGGGGCTCAGCGCCTTCAATCAACGCCCGCACCGCCTCTGGGCCTTTCTCCCGCACCAGGGTATCCGGATCATGCCCAGTCGGCAACAGAGCCACCCTGCCCTCCAGTTGCTCACTGAGAAAAAAAGGAATTGATCTCCGAGCCGCTCGAAGCCCAGCGGAATCGCCGTCAAAAAGGAGCACGACTTCATCACAGTATCGGCGTAACGACTTGATATGTTCCTGGGTCAGAGCTGTTCCCAACGGGGCAACGACATTATCAATCCCGTGGACCGCCAAGAGCAGGAGATCAAAATTACCTTCCACCACAATAGCCTGCCGAGCAGAGCGAATCGCCTGGCGATGTTGGTACAAACCAAAGAGAAGGTTTCCTTTGGAGAAAACCATGCTCTCCGGCGAATTCATATATTTGGGCTTTCCCTCACCAAGGAGACGGCCCCCAAAGGCCACCTCACGCCCGCTTAGATCATAAATCGGAAAAAGAACACGGTCTCGAAATCGATCATAATGCCGCCCTGGGGATTTCTGGACGGCAAGACCAGCCTGCTCAATAACGGATACAGGGAAATCCTTTTTTTGCAAACGAGAGGTGAGGAATTGCCAACCTGCGCTTTCAGGGGATGGTGCGTAGCCAAGCTGATATTTTTCCACAGCTTCCTGCGGCACACCCCGCTCGTGCAGGTATTTCCGAGCAGCTTCGGCCTGCGCCGAAGAGACAAGGGTAGTGTGAAAGATACGGGCAGCCTCATGATTGGCCCGATAGAGCTGCTCACGTTGTCGCATGCGCTCTTGCTCAGCATCGGTAAGGTTATGCTCGGGAAGATCGATTTGATAGCGCTGGGCTAAATCCTTGAGCGCTTCAGGGAAGGTCATATGATGATACTTCATCATAAAGGAGAAGACGTCACCGGACTCATGGCAACCAAAACAATGAAAGAACTGCCGTTGGGGATTCACAGAAAAGGAGGATGTCTTTTCACCGTGAAAGGGACAAAGACCGGTATAACTAGCCCCTGCCTTTTTTAGCCGTACATGCTCTCCGACCACCTGAACGATATCCGCAACCTCGCGAACCCTATTTTTGACCTCATCCCAGACCCCTTTACTCGACATCACTACCTCTATTTCTTTCTGCTCGTTCAATTAACGGTGCTCTATGGGCAGATTTCCGCTAGGAAACCAGACACCTTTTTTCTCCTTTAAAACAATTTAAAATTTAATCATACTAAGGGGATCTGTCGACATTTATTCACTGAATCTGTCTTTTTATTTATGTAGAATCCGGTTAGCTTTTTGCAGGCGACGTTACAGAGGACCAAAGACCTTGCAGATCAATACCATCCGACTGTTGCCTTTACACGGGCCTGCTTTCTTCACGGGAGAGTATCCAGGATGCGCTTGACTGGCTGATTGATAAGCATTGGATTTGTGGAGGCGGATCGCCCGCCTGTTCGCACAGGATCAATCCCAAGATTTTTTCATTATGAGGTGAATCAACCGGAAGATGTACCGGAAGAGCGCGAACCGATTGAAATTAAAATCATGGTCAGAGAACCGGCCTCTAAAGAAATACCGGGAGAATAATCAATTACTGATGAAGGGCAGGAGCGGGGGAAAGCGAGATGTTGCCGCCGCAGGGCGGCTGCTCGAATGGTTCAGGGCTGGAATCCTGACAGCGTGACCTTGTGCGTTAAACAGGAGAGTCTTGCTTGAATTCTGACAATATTCTATAGTAGTTATTTACTGTTCTCTCAATGCCCTGTGGTCAGTTCGGACGCGCATTTTTGAGGGTGCTGCCGTGAATGAAGTTTCAACTAACTGAGGTTTAAAGGAGGGGGTGCGACATGGGGTGGAAAGGTGCAGTACGATCAATAGGAGCAGCTGTCCGGGCTGCTGAAAGGGATGCTAAACGTCGTCAACGGGAGCTGGAGAAACAGCAAAAACATTATGAGAAAATGCAGGAATTGGAACGGGCTGCATATGAAGTTGAGATTTTTGAAAATCACATAGAGATAATTAAATCCCTACATAAAGAGTGTAGCAACCAGATTGATTGGAAGAAGATTTCCCTTTCAAGGCAGCCTGTAAAGCCAACTTTCTCTAAGTTAAATGAAGAAAAAGCAAAATTAAAGGTTTCGACCTACCGTCCTGGTTTTTTTGACAAGGTGTTAAAGCAGACTGAAAAAAAGAAAGAAAATCTAGTGAAGGAAGTTCGGTCTTCTGTTTATAAGGATAAAAGAGAATACAAAGAATCTACCTCTGAATGGACAAGAAAAATTTCTAGCTGGAAAGAAAATGTACGTTTATCAAAAAAAA
>JBATKL010000042.1:0-13808 GCA_049669385.1 Candidatus Electrothrix sp.
CACCCTTTAAGGGCGTACTTACCCACGGTTACGTCGTCGATGGCAAGGGCAAGAAGATGTCCAAGTCCATCGGCAACGTGATTGCCCCCCAGGAAATGATTGACAAATTCGGGGCTGAAATCCTCCGTCTCTGGGTAGCCAGCGAGGATTACCGGGATGATGTTAAGGTCTCGGAAGAAATCCTGCGCCGAGTCTCGGATTCCTACCGCAAGCTGCGCAACACCCTGCGCTTTCTCCTGTCCAATCTCAATGATTTTGATCCGGCTACGGACAGTATCAATCCAGAGAACGTGGAGGCCTTCAGCGAAATGGATCGCTGGGCCCTGGCCCGCTTTGCGAATCTGGTCCGTCGAGTGGATCGCGCCTATACCGAGTATGAGTTCCATGCCATTTACCACAGCCTGATCAACTTTTGCGGTACCACCATCTCCAGCCTCTACATGGACGTGCTCAAGGATCGGCTCTACTGCTCAGCCCCCAATGCACCGGAGCGCCGGGCGGCCCAGACCGTTATTTACCGCATTCTGGACGGCCTGCTCCGCCTGATGGCACCAATCCTCAGCGTAACTGCTGCCGAGGCTTGGGAACATCTGCACGGGTTGGATGAAAAATCTCCTGTGGAAGAATCCGTCTTTTTTGCTGACTTCCCCAAGGTGGATGATATTGCTCAGGATACAAAACTTGATGAACGCTGGGAGCGGCTGCTTGCCCTGCGCAGCGAAATCACCAAGGTATTGGAAGCTGCCCGTCGGGAGAAAACCATTGGCCTCTCCCTGGATGCCGAGGTGCTCTTACAGGCAGATACTGAGACAGCCGCTTTTCTGGGCGAAAATAAGGATCTGTTGCAGGAACTCTGCATTATCTCCAGCTTAAGGATAGTCACCGAGGCGGGCGATGCAACCTTTGTTGCTGGTGAAGAGATCAAGGGCTTGCAGATTGCGGTTCAGCCTGCGCCGGGCAATAAATGCGAACGTTGCTGGACCATCTCACCCACAGTGGGTGAGGACACAGAGCATCCGACCCTGTGCAGCCGTTGCCTTGCCGTTGTCAAAGAGCTGGCAGGCTGATTATGATTCGTTTTTTTATTATTATGGCGCTGGTCGTGGTTGGCGACCAGCTGACCAAACTCTGGATTCTGGATAACTTTGCGCTCTATGATTCCAGAGTTATTATTCCGGGCTTTTTTAATCTGACCTTTCTCCGCAACAGCGGGGCCGCTTTTGGGATACTTTCCGGCATGCCGTTGCTCTGGCGACAGATCTTTTTCATCAGCATTGCGGTGGTCGCCTTGGTGGCACTTGTTCTTATGCAGCGCAAGATGGGAAAAGAGAACGCCTGGTACACCCTCTGCTTCGCCCTTATCGGAGGCGGGGCTGTGGGTAATGTGATTGATCGGGTGCTGTACGGCTCGGTTGTGGATTTCCTGGATTTCTATGTCAAGGGCTACCACTGGCCTGCCTTTAATGTGGCGGATTCCGGGATTTTGGTCGGAGTGACCATCTTTCTGGTGTTGCAGATTCTTGAGGGGGATGGAGAAGAAAAACAGAAAGAAGAAAAGCCGGTGTGATATATCAATGCTTCCTCGTGAGTTTGAACTGGAAGGAAATGAAGCTGTCATTCACAAAGAGGGCGGCAGACTGACTATAGAGCCAGTAGTAAAAGCAGGACTGCTTGCATTACTGGCTGATTGGAAAGCGACGGGTGACAATTTAGCGAAAATAGATGACCCTCCGGTCACCCCGGAAGATATTTTCTAATATGACCGCATACCGCTACCTGCTGGATACCAATATTCTATCAGAGCCCATCAAAAATCCGACTGGTATGCCGCCCATGCCCGTGCTCTGCGACTGACTGTTGTCACCGCAAACGTACGTGAATTTTTACGGATTCCCGGCTTGGCGGTTGAGAATTGGCTGGAGTAAAAGCAAGTGCAGGCGGAAAAAATGGCGTTGCAGTGCTACAGAGCCGTTTTCTCCCGCTACAGAACGACTTTTTCCTGCTGCAGGATGAGTTCTGCCTGCTACAGAACCTCTTTCTCCTGCTTCAGGGTGATTTCTGCCGCTTCGGGAAAATTTTCTCCCGTTACAGCGAGGTATTCTCCTTTTACAGAGTGAGTTTTTCCTGTACAGTGAGTTATCTGCTTTCGTTGCAATCAAGTAGACCTGCTACTGCCTCTAGTGTGGCGGATTCTGGAGTTATTGTGTATAGTCTGGGTGACGATCTTTTTGTTGTTGCAGGTTTTTGAGGGGGGAGTCGTAAACCAGCAGCAGCTCATTAATATGCAAGAAGAATGAACGAATATTATGAAAAATAAAAATGCAACTATAAAGAGAGAGCTAAACATACTAACGATAGGTTTTCTCACAGGCATAATGGCAATCTCCAAGGAACAAGGAATGACAGTAGCCACAATTTTTATTCTTGCTACTTGTTCAACAGGGCTTGTTATAGGTCTTTTGATCGGACTTCTACGAAGTTTAGCTACGAAAAAGATGGTTCTTTCAATAACCTATCTTCGCCATATAAAACGAGATAGTCGAAAACTAAAGTTAACCCTCTTTGTTATTACAGCAATTTTCTTCGGCATCAATCGTGGAGTTCCACAGGTTAACTTATCCTTTCTACCTCTCATATTACTTGCTGTTATCAGTCTGTTGATCGTCAAAGAGCTGGTATTAGAATACAGAATTCGCAAAGGTTTATTTGGAACAAACCGAACAGAAGCACGAGCCTTGATTGAATTCATCATCAAAAACTCTGATGACATTGATTTCAATGATATTAACGGAAACCTACTCCACGCTCTACTCCCTAAAGATAAACCTGCCTCAGTGGAAAAACAGATAATACCTCCTTTTGGCGAAGAGATACCTGCATGACTGACAAGACTGACCTATGGACTAAAATTCTTGACAGAACGATTGACATTATCTTTGTCAAATATCCAACTCGAACCAGTCTTGGAATTGCCCTAGGCGGTTTTTTTGACTTCCTTATCCAACTTTTTGCCCCGACACTTCGTGCTATTGAATTTATTGAGTTAACCAACAGTCCAAGATGGGGCTGGTGGCTGCTTGGCACCTTGGTAATGCATGCCCCAACAATAATTTCCAGCTTCAGACAAGAGTTAATTGGTGATGACAAAATTGATCAAGCCTTGGAACTGATTGAACGGGGAAATTTCACCAAAGCAGAAAAAAGAAAACAGTACCAATATCTTATAGAACAAGTTGCCAGCAACGTTGCCCTTAAACCGGAGCTTAAAAAAGAACTCAAGGAAACGGAAAAGAAAATTACTGCGGATGGAAAGAATTGAAGCTGAACAATTCCAAAATGGAAAAAATCAAAAAAAGGAAGTCCGATACAAACGTTTCTTGGCAATCTTTTCTTCTCCTGAAGGAATAGTTTCCAAATCCCCCTGGCTGAGCTATCTGTATTCTCAGGCAGGAGAAAATCTCTCATCATCTACCGACAGACAGTGCGGCCAAAAAAATGAACGGTTCAAACGAAGATATTTTTAGAGAAGAATTGAACCGCATGGAAATGCTCCGTCCTGATGGAGAACTTTCGAGTCTTTATTTTGTCCAGGATAAGGAGCAGGCGGAACCAAGAATACGCATCGCGCTTGAACAGGCAGAGAAATATCAGGCGGATGCTGTTTTCTTCCGTATTTTCCCAAACGATACCAGTCGCTCGTCTGTTCCTCAGATTTATATCTATCACGACAATTCACTTTCTTTTGACGAATCTAAGTATGCCGGGCTGCATCATCGACTTTGGAATGCCGGTACCCCTCCGTTGGTCTTTATCCTGACAGCCGGTCAGATAAAAATTCTCAATTGCCGTCAAGAACCTGGAATAGATAAAAATTCCAAAGAACCTCTGTTCACCCCGTTCGATAAGCTCGAAACGATGCTTGCTACGGACCGGGCTTTTGCTGCGCGTGAAATTGCCTCTGGAACACTTTGGGAAAACCCGGCCTTTACAAACGATTTCGTTCTTGAAAAAACCGCTTATTTCAAGCTGCTCTCTCACCTCAAAGTATTCAGAAACAAACTGCTGAAACGAAAAATTCTTTCGGAACGCTCTGTAAACCGTCTTCTGGTGATGGCGATTCTGCTCAAGTATCTGAATGACCGCCAGGACTCAGCCGGGAATCGAATTTTCGCGAAAGGATTTTTACGTCAATTTTCCCATGCGAATAAGGATGATATCGCTTCTCTTTTTTCTGAAAAGGGTAGCTGTATCAACCTGTTTGATTATTTGAGTAAACATTTCAACGGCGGCATCTTCGACGTACCGGATGATGAAAAGGAAGAACTTGAACAGGCCGACCTCTCAGAAGTTGCAGCCTTCTTAAAAGGCGATCAAGAGCCGACCTCGGGGCAATTCCTCTTTTGGCCACTTTATTCCTTTGAAGATTTGCCGGTTGAATTGATCAGCAATATTTACGAAGAATTTCTGGCTGAAAAAAACAAGGGTGTTGTTTATACCCCGCCTATGCTGGTTGATTTTCTGCTGGATCAATGTCTGCCCCTTGATGCAAAAACCCTTTCCTGGAAAGTTCTTGATCCTGCCTGCGGCTCCGGCGTTTTCCTGGTAGGTGCTTTTAAGCGTCTGATTCAATGCTGGCGTATAGCCAACGACTGGAAAAAACCTTCGTACAAAGAATTACAGAAAATTTTAAAAAATAACATCTTCGGGATCGACAAAGCCTCCGAAGCGGTTTTGGTCACAGCCTTCAGTCTCTGTGTTGCGCTTTGTGACGAACTGGAACCGTTGGTTATCTGGAAGAAACTTAAATTCGACAAGTTACAGGATCGTAATCTGCTGGACAGGGATTTTTTTGAGGTCGTTCAGTCCGAAGGACTCAATAATCATTTTGACCTAGTTATCGGTAATCCGCCTTTTGACAGCAGGTTGACCACTGATGCCGCAAAACAGATAGAAAAAACGCAGGTCAAGGAACGTCCCAAACTCCCGGACACCCAACTTGCACTCCTCTTTTTGGAGCAATCGTTTAAAGTTGCCCGGAAAAATGCAGCGGTTTGTCTAATCCAACCGGCAGGGCCACTGCTCTACAACGGCAACGCTCTGCCTTTCCGTAGCTATCTGTTTGAGCAATTTTCCATTAATCAGGTCTTTGATTTTACAGCATTAGAAGGAACTCTTTTTAAGGCAAAGGTTGCGGCGGCAGCTGTAATCGGTCGCAATGTGCCGTCAACCGTTGATAAAATTCTCCATCTGACTTTCCGCAGAACAAAAGCTCTCAAAGAAAAACTCCTGTTCGAGTTAGATCCCTATGATTTCCATTGGGTCTCCCGCGAATCCGTTAAGCAGAAAAAATATGTCTGGAAAACCAATCTGCTCGGCGGTGGTAGACTGCATCGTATGATGGATCGGCTGCTGACGGATGTTCCCACACTGGGAGAGTATCTGGAGGAAAAGAGAAAAAATCATGGTTGGCAGTTTGGGGAAGGATACAGTATTGGGTGCGGAACCTACTTAAATGATTTGCCGAATGCGAACGAATTTGTTGAGTTATCTCCTAAAGAACGCATGGAGAAGTTTGGCCTCAAACGAACTCCAAAACTTGCTCCTTGGATAACAGGAAAAACTGATATCTTGCCGAAAGCATTGACAAGGAACGGCGTCAATTGGAATCTCGTCAAGTCTGCCGATAAACTTTTCTTTGAAGAACCACGTCGGACAACTCAACTTATTTTTTCCGCTCCCCATGTGTTGATCAGAGAAATCGTTGATGGAGCTGCTATTCCCGCAATGTACACAGAAGAATATTCTGTATTTACTAATCAAATCATAGGAGTGCATGCCCCAGAGAATGAGCGTGATCAATTAAAATTACTCGCTGAACGATTAAATGACTCAAAGCTCTTTGGAATCTTAGCAATATTAATCAGCGGAAGAATATTAGTTGGTAGGGCAAACTCATTATATGTCAGCGACATAATGGCACTGCCATATCCCGCCGACGATATGCATAATATTGATATATCCTTCTGGGAACAGGCACTTGCCGAGGACATAGCTGATCACCTTGTTGACTTTCGAAGAAAAGGAGAAAATGCGGCTATTCTGTCCAAAGCGAATGAATCCGACTTGCAAAATTTTGGGGAAATGTATTGCGACATCCTCAACCCGGTGTATAAAGAATTTCGCCCGTTAAAACCAATACGGCTTGGCTCTTTTATCTGCTACCCCTTTTGTTACGGTGATGCTCCACAGATAGAGCTGCCGGATAAAGAACACGTAGTTCCATTCCTTGATGAATTGTTACATAGTCGCCACAGCAGTCGTCTGTTTATCAACCGCATTCTTCGTCTCTACGAACAGAACGTCATTTTTATGGTCAAACCAAATCAGAAAAGATACTGGCTCCGTTCCATCGCCCTTCGTGATGCCGACGAAACGTTAATTGATCTTTTGGAGCAGGGATGCTGAACACCATGAATCAATCCCCTCCCGGACGAATGCTCGGCGGTATCGGAACATTACTTGGCCCGCCTCAAAACACACAGTTTCAGATGGTGGTTGCATTCATCAAAAGGCTTCTGCCCAAATTTGCCGACTCTGCTTTGCAAGACAATATTGAGAACGAAAATGCTCTGAATAGCAGACTTACCCGCTTTATCACTAATGCTGCCGACCAGAAGAACTTCTTTGCAGACAGGGAAAGCATGGAAGATGAACGACGGGGCAACAGTCCTGCTGCTGATATCGGCATTTATCTGAAGATAAATCCTGATGCCGGAATTGATCCTCCGCTGATTACCGTTCTTGAAGGAAAACGTCTTTCGACCAAGCTGCCTAAAAAACGCCACCAGGAATATGTGATAGGGCATGAAGAAAAAGGAAAGCATGTGCCCTGCGGCGGAATAGAGCGTTTCAAACTGAGTATACACGGGAGAAAACTCAACTATGCCGGAATGATCGGCTATCTTCAGAATGAGACAGCAGCAACTTGGCACGATAAAATCAATACCTGGATTCGTGAGCTGTGCAGTCAGTCATCTGAACCCAGATGGTCAGAGAAGGAACAACTCAGGCCGAAGAAAAACAATGGGCCAGTTACGGAATATGAATCAGTTGTGAAGCGAACAAATGACGAATTGCAGATGACACATTTGTGGATTACTCTCGTCAGACCTGAACGGTGAGACGGGGATATAAACAAAAAACGCGCTACCCATCCTTAAACAGAGCAAACAAAGCTGCGCGTGTAGAAAAAGAATTCGTCGTAATATGCAGTCAAAAATCCCCTTCTCGCCCTTTACATTTCCCCGCCGAATCCCTACTCTTTGAAAAACGGTTCAACTCTCCCTGACAAAGCAATCGGTCAGACGAATTGAGCCCCTTCTTTGACCCAATCCACAAAAAACATCCTGAAAAAAAGGAGAAGTGCAATGAAACGGACCTTTCTGTTTTTGCTGACCAACATTGGAGTGCTCGCGGTGCTGTCCATCAGCGCACGCATTCTAGGTATAGATCGTTTTCTGACCAGCAATGGCCTGAACATGACCTCCCTGCTCGCCTTTTCCGCCCTGATCGGCTTCGGCGGCTCGTTCATCTCCCTGCTGATGTCGAAAAAAATGGCAAAGTGGAGCACTGGTGCCCAGGTCATTGAACAGCCCAGCAATCAGGAAGAACGCTGGCTGGTGGACACTGTTGCCAAGCTCGCTACTAAGGCCGGTCTGAAGATGCCGGAAGTCGCCATCTATCAGGGCGCACCCAACGCCTTTGCCACCGGCCCCAGCCGCTCTAATTCTCTGGTCGCGGTCTCAACCGGCCTGCTGCAAAGCATGAACCGACAGCAGGTGGAAGCGGTGCTGGCCCACGAAATCGCCCATGTGGCCAACGGCGATATGGTCACCCTGACCCTGGTCCAAGGAGTGGTCAACACCTTTGTGATCTTCCTTTCCCGTGTCGCCGCCTATGCCGTGGATAATTTCCTGCGCGGAGACGAGGAGGAATCAAGCGGCCCAGGCATGAGTTACTTTCTGATCAGCATCGCCTTTGAGATGCTCTTCGGCGTCTTGGCCAGCACCATTGTCATGTATTTTTCCCGCGTCCGCGAATTTCGGGCAGATGCCGGAGCAGCAGAACTGATGGGCGATCAACGCCCGATGATTGAGGCCCTGCGGGCCCTCGGCGGCATGAGCCCCGGAGAATTGCCCAAAGAAATGGCTGCCAGCGGAATTTCCGGCAACACCATGAAGGCCCTGTTTAGCAGCCACCCGCCGCTTGAAGAACGGATTGCCGCTCTCCAAGGCAAGTAATCAACAACAATCTGTTCAACATGATAACCAAAATCGGAGAAAAAATTATGCCCTCCCCAAAGCGCACCCTGACCCGAATCGCCCTCCTGCTCTTTATTGCCCTCCTTCTCACCTCCTGCTCCACAGCCTATTACTCGGCTATGGAGAAAGTCGGGGTCCATAAACGAGACATCCTGGTTGATCGGGTTGAAGAAGCCAGAGATGCCCAGGAAGAAGCCCAAGAGGAATTCAAATCTGCGCTGGAGCAATTTGCCTCCGTGGTGGCCCTGAAAGAGACTGATCTGAAGGTCGCTCATGACAAGCTGAACGCGGAGTACCTTGACTGCGAACAGGCCAGCGACAAGGTGTCCAACCGAATTGATAAAGTAGAAAAAGTCTCTGAGGATCTGTTCGAGGAGTGGGAAGACGAACTGGAATTATACGAAAATCGGACTTATCGAGCGACCAGCAAACGCCAGCTGCGGGAAACCAAGTCCCGCTACCGGGATATGCTGGCCTCCATGCGAGCAGCGGAGCGGAGCATGGCCCCTGTCCTGAAAACCTTTGAGGATAATGTCCTCTTTCTCAAGCATAATCTCAATGCCCAGGCCATTGGTTCTTTGCAGGCGGAGTTTGAGGGGCTGGAAAAGGATATTGCGGTGCTGATCCAGAGGATGAATGAGGCGATTAAAGAGTCCAACGCCTTTATTGCTCAGATGGAACAGAACTGAAACGCGCTTTCGATTCAGGCCTTGTAGGGACAGGTCCCCGTGCCTGGTCCTTAATACCACCAGGAAAATAAAGGGCGAACACAGGGATTCGCCCCTACAATAAAATTAACTGCCCTGCTTCATAACCTCCAAAGCGCCCTTGATAATCCCAGCAACATCAATCCCAGCGTTCTTCCACAAGATCTGCTGCGGTGCCTGATCAATAAATTTATTGCCATACCCCAAAGTGCGGAGAGGAACGAGCAGATGCATCTCGTGGAGCATCTGAAGAACCGCGCTGCCAAAGCCCCCCTTCTTCACATTATCTTCCACCGTCAGCACCCTGCCACAGGTACTTGCCCAGTCGCCAATCAACTCGTTATCCAGGGGTTTGATAAAACGCGGGTTGATCACAGCAGCATCAATGCCGAGCCTGGCCAAGCCTTCAGCAGCTTCCAAAGCAGGATACACCCGATTACCCACAGGAAGCAGGAGCAGATCCTTGCCCTCTCGCAACAACTCGCCCTGCCCGATGGGTAACGCCCGCAATTTTTGATCAAGCGGCACATCCGCCCCGCTCCCCCGTGGATAACGGATAGCACAGGGGCTATCACTCTGCACCGAAGTATAGAGCATGTGCTGCAACTCGTTTTCATCCTTGGGTGCCATCACGGTCAGATTGGGGATAAAACGGAGAAAAGAGAGATCAAACACGCCATGATGAGTAGGTCCGTCATCGCCCACGACTCCGGCCCGATCCAAGGCAAAGGTGACGGGCAGGTCAGGCAAACAGACATCGTGGATAAGCTGATCCAGTGCCCGCTGCATGAAACTGGAATAGACCGTCAGCACCGGACGCAGGCCGTCCATAGCAAGACCGGCAGCAAAGGTCACTGCATGCTGCTCAGCAATGCCCACATCAAAAAATCGATCTGGGAAGCGCTGACTGAACGCTGTTAATCCAGTCCCGGCAGGCATGGCTGCGGTAATGGCGCAGATCCGTTTATCGGTCTCTGCCATCGAGCAGATAGTCTTGCCAAAGACCTCGGTGTAAGAAATCGACCCGGAGGAAGGCAAGGGCTTGCCGGTGGCGATCGTAAAAGGTCCCAACCCGTGATACTCACCCGGATTCTCTTCTGCTGGTGCATACCCCTTGCCCTTGGTGGTCAGAACATGAATAAGCACAGGGCCGTGGGTATTATCTCGGACATTCCTCAGGGTTGCAATGAGGTCTTCTAAATCATGCCCAGGAATCGGGCCGATATACTTAAATTTCAAGGCCTCAAAAAGCATACCCGGCGTAAAAAATACCTTTAGGCTGTCCTCGGATTTCCGGAGCACGCTCAAGATATTCTCCCCCACCGAGGACATGGACTTCAAGCCCTCTTCCACATGGTCCTTGAGGCTCCGCATAGTTTTGGAGTTGAGCTTCCTGCTGAGAAAGCTGGACATGGCCCCGACATTGGGCGAGATGGACATCTCATTATCATTAAGGATAACAATCAAGTCCTTATGCAGGTCTCCGGCATGATTCAGGGCCTCAAAGGCCATCCCTGCGGTCATGGAGCCGTCACCGATAATGGCGATGACCTTGCTGTCGTCCTGTTGCAGCTCTTTGGCAGCCGCGAGCCCGAGACTGTAGGATATCGAGGTGGAACTATGACCGCTTTCCACCACATCATATTCGCTTTCAGAGCGTTTTGGGAAACCGCTTATGCCCTGATACTGACGCAGGGTATGAAATTTATCCCGCCGCCCGGTGATCAGTTTATGGGCATAGCATTGATGGCCCACATCCCAGACCAGTTTATCTTTGGGCGTATCAAAAACATAATGTAGGGCCAGGGTCAGTTCAACAACCCCGAGACAAGGCGCGAGATGGCCGCCGTTTTCCGCAACCGTGGTAATAATCTTCTCGCGTATTTCCTCAGCAAGCTGTTCCAGTTCCCTGAGATTGAAACCACGCAGATCATCCGGGCTCTCTATGCTGTTCAACAGGTTGTCACCCTGTACAGGGCTGTGTGTAGGGGCCATGATTATGTCCTTTGCCTCTGCCGACCGGCTGTCCGGACAGCTGTTGCCTATTCCTGCGTATTCCGCCATGTACTTCCTGTGGTCTATCCAACGGGTATAACACGAGCAGATTAATGCTGCTTCATGCTACTCTATCCTGCCCTATTATATTTCCTGGTCACTGCCTGATACTTCGGTTGTCTCATCCGAAAAAGGAACCGTTGTTAAGTTATCGTTTTTTTTCAGCAACAAATCAACCTGACTACGGGCTTCTTCGAGTTTTTCATTACAGAATTTAACCAGCTGCACCCCTTCGTCAAATTTCTTCAGACTGTTGTCCAAGCCCAAGTCACCCTCCTCCAGTTCCGCAGTAATCCGATCCAACCTTGTCAGGGCATTTTCAAACGTTCTTTTAGCCATACACCGTTCCAATTTAAAATCACGGTTGCACCATATTCCATCAGGAGTACAATGGTAGCTCATTTTCTTCAAAGAAATTTTTTATTGTAAACCGTATGAAAAAGGCTTTCAACTCCTGATTTATGAATACGTCCCATCTCCCTGCTTTTGTTGATTGGTTAAAAATCGAGCGTGGTTATTCACCGCACACCGTTGAATGCTATTCGCGAGATGTCAGCGAATTTTTCCAAAGTATCGACAAGAAAATCAACGAGGAAGAGATCAATCGTGATCACATAGGGCGCTATATTTCCTCGCTCTATCTGGTCAACTCCGGCTCTTCCGTGGCGCGAAAGATGTCAGCCCTGCGCACCTTCTTCAGGTACTGTATCAGGCAGGGGCATATCACTATTGATCCGCTGGCCGGGATAGCCGGACCAAAGCGCTCCCGTCATATTCCGACCTATCTCACAGTGGATGAGGTTTTCAGTCTCATGGAAGAACCCAAGAAAAAAGACCGCTTTTTTTTACGGGATAGAGCAATTATGGAGCTGATCTACTCTACCGGGATGCGAGTATCTGAAGCCGTTGCAACTGACCTTGCCCATGTTGATCTTTCCGCAGAACTGGTCAAGATTAAAGGAAAAGGAAAAAAAGAGCGCCTTGTTCCCTTTGGCAGCACTGCCGGAGATGCCTTGAAACTGTGGTTGCCGGAACGCAGTCGCATGATCGTTGATCGCATCACGCGTGGCGATGAGCCGGAACGAGAGGCCTTATTCCTCAATAACCGTGGGACCCGGCTCACTGTTCGCAGTGTGGAGCGGATGGTTGCCAACTACGGCCTACGAGCTGGCATCGCCGTCCGAGTGACTCCTCATGCCCTTCGCCACTCTTTTGCCACCCATCTGCTGGAAATGGGGATGGATCTCCGGATGGTTCAGGAACTCTTAGGCCATGCGAGCCTATCCACCACCCAGCAATATACCCATCTTAATCTTCAGCACCTGACCAAGGTATATGACGATGCTCATCCCCAGGCAAACAAAAACGAGGATCACAACGGGTAAACTTATTTACAAAGACAGATAATATTTTCCCTTGACATCCACCCTCCTTTTCTTTATATTTATCCAGCCTTCCAACTCACTGGGGGATGGTCTAACGGCAAGACAGCGGACTCTGACTCCGCTTATCGGGGTTCGAATCCCTGTCCCCCAGCCAGCTCTGTATTCCTTTTCACCGTCTTTTTTCAATAAAACCTGCTCTTCAACGCATTCATTTTATCATTTGACACAACGACACAGAACACGCCTAACCGTTCTATTTCACATCGCATCATCATATTCTTCGCATTCGATTCGAGAGCACCTTACAACGTCACAACGAGTTGCAGCACAAAATAAGCATTCGGGATGTTGCCAAAAAGGGAACAGCAAGAAAGATCTTTTTAGGAAGCAACGATCCTGAAAAATAACAAAAATGCTATCAGGATCGTTGCCGGAGGAAGAAAAGAGAAGAGAAGGGAACAGCGTCCAACAAAAAGAAATTAATGCTCTGTGAAGGAGGAGTACAAAGAACATTTTTTCCAATCAACTGTGTAGCTCATACCGTAAATAATCTGCACCACGTTACAGCCGCATTGTCCAACATTTGAGCAGCATTCCGGCTCTTCACACATCTTTTGAGCACCCTGCTTCATCTTCAACTGAACATGCTTATGGGTCAGAGGGCAATCGTACTCTTTCTCAATCATGGATTGTGTTTTTGCACTCATCTTGCCACTCCTTGCAGATATTATTTCCAGAAAGCCGCATTTCCATCTCAACTGTTTCTATCTAACCATACAAACAATCTCCCTGACAATAAGGCGCTCACCTCATTTTCACGGGCAGAATGCCCGACCCACACGGGCGACCACAAGAATCCTCTCCCCGGAAATTGTATCTCACAAGCCTGCCATCATCGGAAACTGGAAGAGAAAAAGGGCATCTGCATGTCATGGACAAAAATCATGTCATCCCCGGTTGTCACGAACAGGAACGTCGCAACTAGAAAAGTCACAGAAAATAAGCACATGAATAAAAGCAACATATACTCACCTGAATGAGCCGTCAGCATGCTTTTTTCTGCCTCTTTGGGATGTTTGACTTTTTCTCTCAACATAACCGCTCTCCTCTATGTAAAATCTACTCGGCTTCACCAAATCTTTTCCCTTACCTGTAGATAATGCATAAAATATGCCGGAAAAACTGAAGAAAACACCCTGGCAAACCCGACCGACACCTCATCGCAAGAGACGGGACAGGCTGCAAAGCAAGGAACATATAGGACCTACAACACACTCATGAGCTTTAATCTCGCCCGGATAGCTGCTCAAACCTTCCTCATATCCGCACCTCAGCACACC
>JBATKL010000043.1:0-4597 GCA_049669385.1 Candidatus Electrothrix sp.
AAACGACTCCCCAGCAGAGGTTCAGCTCTGAAAGGAAAATTATAACCGCTCTTGAAACCAGTCGTTATCTCAGTTCTATTTTGGATCTCGATGAACTGCTGGAAAAAATAATGGATAAGGCTATTGAGTTACTCGGAGCAGAAAAAGGTATATTATTTCTTTATCCTGAGGACAAGAATCTTCCCAGAGAACTGGAAGTGAGGGTGGCAAGAAATGTTGACTGTATAACCACAGAGCAAAACACATTTTTTACAAGCCGTAGCGTTATCAGAAAAGTAGAAAAAAAAAGGGAACCTTTAATTATCGAAGATGCAGTAACTGACAATGCATTTAAAGATCAAGCGAGTGTTATCAACTATAGCCTTCGTTCTGTACTCTGCGTACCTATTCAGCATAGAAACAGTTTACTGGGAGTGATTTACCTTGACAATCGCATGGTCAGTGGTCTGTTCAACAGAGAAGATCTCTGGGTACTGGAATTGATTTCAAGCCAGGCTGGCGTTTCCATAGAAAATGCACGCTTATTCAAGGAATCTGTTATGGATGCGTTAACAGGGATATATAACAGAGCGTATTTTGACAATTTTTTACTGCACAGTGCGAAGACGTCGTGGCAGGATAATAAAAAATTAAGTTTAATACTTATTGACGTTGACAAATTCAAGACATTCAATGACACGTATGGGCATCAAATCGGTGATATTGTTTTACAGAGCGTGGCTCAAGTAATCAGGAGCAAAGTACGCAAGCATGATGTGGCAGCCCGTTACGGTGGCGATGAATTTGCAGTAATTCTTCCTGACACAGAGAAGCAAGAGGCGGGCTTGTTAGGTGAAGAAATCAATATGGCCGTGAGTGAGCATCAAGTCATACACGAAACTAACGGTGAACAAAAAGTTCTAAAAATAACCGTTAGTATTGGAGTAGCTGAAATGACGGACAATGACAGAACCGAATTAGTAAAGGACGCAGATAAGGCATTATACCGTGTGAAAGAACTCGGAAGAAATTGTGTCGTTGTATGGGGACAAGAATTTTGATCACCTCTTGCCGGAGAGAGAATTTCTTATTCAAACCCTTGTTCCAGACCGTCATTATTCTACCGTAAAAAAAACTACTGAAAAATTCACAAATGTCAAATCAACTAGCTGTCATCCTGGATGGTTCACGACCTGATGATGTGCAGATCAAGCCAATCCTTACTCTCCTCTCTGAGGCACTGTTTCAATGCGGTGCAACCAAAGTAAAAACTTTTACGTTACGGGATCTCTGTATTAATCCTTGTATTGGTTGCTTTAACTGCTGGTTTAAAACACCTGGCCAATGCGTTCATCGTGGAGATAGAGGGGCAGAAATTCTGCAAACAATTTTAAACAGCAAGACAATTATTTTGTTCACTCCTGTCATTTTTGGCGGTTATTCGTCAGAGCTAAAAAAGATGGTTGATCGTTTATTGCCGCTGGTAATCCCTTTTTTAATAAAGGCTCATGGGGAAACACATCATCCACTACGCTATTCAACTTTTCCTCACATTGTAGGTATCGGAGTGCATCCTCATCCCAATAAAGAACTTTCTGAATGTTTCCAAACACTCGTTGGGCGCAATGCACTACATTTCCACCTGCCGCACTTCAGTGCCGAAGTATTCACTAACAGCAACTTTTCTCCAAATGAGCTTCGTGATAAATTTCATGCTTTACTCTCCAGAACAGACAAGCCGCCGCTCCAAAAAAGACTTAACTCGTTACTTCAAAAAAATAAGCCGTCATTAAAAAAATTTACGAAGAGTCACAGAGCACTGCTCATTACGGGAAGCCCCAAAAAAAACAATAACAGCACTTCAGCTATCCTGGGATCCTGCCAGGCAAAACATCTTGATAAACACAATATAACAACTGAATCTCTGACGCTTAAGGAAAGCCTCCTTTTCCAAAAAGAGCAACATAATCTCTGCGTAGCAATAGACCGTGCAGACACTATCATTTTGGCATCTCCCCTCTATTTTGACTCGTTACCCTTTTTAGTGACAAAAGCATTCGAAATTATATCTGAGTACAGAAAAGGACAGGTCGCCCGAGAACCTAAAATATTTCTCGCTATCATCAATAACGGTCTACCCGAATCATATCAAAATACAGTGGCATTCGCCATCTGCCGAAACTTCGCTTTAGAAACCGGCATGCTCTGGGCAGGGGGGCTCAGTATGGGGGCAGGCGAAGCACTTATCAGTGGAAATTCACTTATAGGATATAAAGGTTTTAGAGGATATACACGTCCTCCGCTTTTTTATATTTCTAAGTCCTTAAAAATGACAGCCGCAGCCTTAGCAAAAGGGTATCCGGTACCTGAAAAGGCTGCTCAACTTATAGAAAAAATTCCCATTCCTTTCATCTCACCAGAGAGATGGAGTGCCTATATTATTAGAATAGCAGAAAAAATGTTCAAGAAAGAGGTTGTAAAAAATGGGTTAAGAACAGAAGAAATATTTAATAAACCTTATGAAAAATAGATATCCGGCACAGTGACAGGCTCTCAGGAATACTCGCCTCTAGCAAGTACCTCCCTCGGTCTGGACCCATCTGAAGGACCGACCACTCCGTCTCGCTCCATCATCTCAATCATCCGGGCCGCCCGATTATAGCCTACACGTAGCCGCCGCTGGACCATGGAAATAGAGGCCTGACCAGTCTCGGTCACCACAGCCACGGCCTCATCATATTTCTCGTCATATTCCGCCTCTCCGTCATCACCGCCTGCTGCGTCCTCTTCCACCATTTGAAGCACGGTTTCGTCATATTCAGCAGCACCCTGTTGCTTCAAAAAGGCAATAATCCGTTCCGTCTCCTCCTCAGAGATAAAGGCCCCGTGGATACGTTTCAGCTTGGCAGCCCCTGGCGGCAGAAAAAGCATATCACCGTTACCCAAAAGATGCTCAGCCCCGGAACCATCCAAGATGGTTCTGGAATCGACCTTAGACGAGACTTTGAAGGAAATCCTGGTGGGAAAGTTGGCCTTGATCAGACCGGTGAGCACATCCACAGAAGGCCGCTGAGTTGCCAAAATAATATGCATACCAGCGGCCCGCGCCATTTGCGCCAGTCGGGCAATCGAGGTCTCCACATCCTTGGAAGCCACCATCATAAGATCAGCCAGTTCATCCACAATAATGACGATATAAGGCAGTTTTTCCTCTGCAACTTCGTTATAGGAGGTAAAAGACTTCACCCGGAGCGCCTCCAGCAGTTTATAGCGCCGTTCCATCTCGCGCACGGCCCAGATCAGGGCTCGACTGGCCATCTTCGGTTCGACCACCACAGGATGGAGAAGATGGGGAATCCCCTCGTAAACAGACAACTCAATCCGTTTTGGATCAATCATCAAGAGGCGAACCATGTCTGGGGTCGCTTTATAGAGAATAGAACAGATAAAGGCGTTAATAGCCACCGACTTACCTGCACCGGTGGCCCCAGCAATGAGCAGGTGAGGCATTTTGGTTAAATCCGCCACAGCAGGCTTACCGATGGAATCAACACCCAGAGCAACAGTCAGAAAGGAGGCAGAACGACGGTAGGCATTACTCAGCAGGATATCGCGAAAGAACACGATCTTTCGTTCCGGGTTAGGAATTTCAATGCCGATGGCGGCTTTGCCGGGAATTGACCCCACAACCCTTACCCGATCTACTTTGAGAACCATCGCCACGTCATCGGCAAGATTGACAACCTTGTTGATCTTCACGCCAGCAGCCGGAGCAAACTCATAGGTGGTGACCACCGGTCCAGGAGAAACCCCAACGACCTCTCCCTTCACAGAAAAATCCAGCAGCTTGGCAACCAATTTTTCACTGACAGTATAATAATGCTGGCGATCAACCTCTAAATCTCCCTGGGTATTTTTTTCAAGGAGAGAGATCGGTGGTAGCTGAAATTCCCCTTTTCGTCCAACTGGCGATTTCACAGCAACTTCGTCATTCTCTGTTTCCATCGCCGTCTCTCTCTTGACCGGTTCATGAACAGCCGGTAATCCTTTGGAGGTCTCCGGACTTTTCTTCACAGCACTGAATACTTTCTTTGCTGATTGCAGCACAGGCAGGATTGAGACTGAGGCTGCTACAGGTACAGGAGGATTAATTTTGAGAGAAGCCGGTTGACTCTCCAGCCGTTTCTGGCGCTCTTTTTTCCAGGAAATAAACTTCTCATCTATCCAGTCCTTGCTGGTGGAGAGCTTCTCCATAACCAACGGCGTTCGTTCCCAGAACCAAAAGGCCGAGGCAATAGGGGAAAAACGGATTGAAACCATAAGGGAAAAGATCAGGACTAAAACGAGGATCAGGATAGATCCCACAACGCCCAAAGCACCTTCCAGTCCACCTCGCAGTAAATCGCCCAGATAGCCTCCGGGGAGGATGAATTCGGACGGAAAAAATATCTGCTCAGCCCCTGCCAATAACCCGGAAGCTGCAAGTAGGGTACCGGTACCACCGGCAAGAATATAGGGAAGACGATCAAGGGTTGTTGAAACGGTGAATACCGCCGCTGCCACATAGAAAAGAAGGATAACAGGGAAAAACGAGATAACGCCGACAAAGGAAAAAAGG
>JBATKL010000044.1:0-1532 GCA_049669385.1 Candidatus Electrothrix sp.
AATCGGAAAGAACGGCCCTCGCAAATCAGGTTCTCATTTGTCTACTGTTGATTAATAACGAGAGTACCACATCTGGTCTCTATAAAATACGTAGATCAACCGCACCAATGGTATTTATCAAGTATACTGATATGCCATATAAGCTCACGCCTACTCACTTCATTGCCCAGCTCGATGATCCTACAGTGACCCTTACGCTAAGATTATGGAATTTGCCAGTACTAAAAATGTTAATTCGTAGTATAATACTACCTATAGATAAAAAATATATAAACATGATTAATACCATAGCCAACTATTTGGGTGTGTATATTGATTTTACAAGCCTGCAAATATATAGAGAGAGGATTCCTGAATGCAACTAAACCCTGAAGAATTATCGGCTATTGACGTAGAGACAGAACCTACAGTCAAGACCGAGATGCCTTATGCTTTGGAGCCGTGGCGCGTCAAGCAAGGTAAAGCAAGAATATCATGTGCTACAATCGATGGTATAATGAATGATACCATAGAGGTCAAGGACGGTGATGTAGGTAAACGTTTGGCTGATACGCTTAACCAGATGGAAGATAAGTATGTCATATGTCATAACGCATTATTCGATGTAGCATGGATGCTGGCTGAAATTACGAAGCATGTAGGTGATTTTGAAATAGCTTACTCTATAATCAATAAAGTCCACTGGTTAGATAGTTCACTCTTATCTAAATGGCTGGAGAATGGTCAGAAGGCTGAAGATAAAGCCAACTACATGAGTCATGCACTTATCGCAGTATGTAATCGCCATATTCCAGATCATCCACGTATGGATGAGTTCAACGATGTCAAATTCCAGACAGTTAAACCTGGTCAAGACTATGACTATTGGCTTAAAAGGAATAAGCTTGATACTGAGCTAACTCTTGAAGTATTTAAAGTCATGTGGAATAAACTACCAGAGCCAATGAGAATTGGCTTTCTTATTGAGCAAAAGACTATTGCACCTATCTCTAAAGGTTGGCTCCATGGTATACCGTTTGATGATACATTCGCTACTGAATTACACAAGAAACTTGAGTCACATAAGATAAGGTTATGTAAAGAAATTGGCGTTACAGTTGCTTGTCTATCATCACCAAAGCAGAAGCAGAAACTTATCTTTCAGGATTGGGGAATTGTACCCCTTAAGCTCACACCGTCAGGTGCCCCATCAACGGCACATGACGTTCTGGTTAGAATCCATCAAAAGACTCAAGACCCTAAATTTGATAAATTAATGGCAGCCATTAAGTTGTCCACTATCCAATCAAAATATACTAATGGCTTTGCCAGAACACGTGCATCTGTTGGTGAGCCCACACTTTATGGATCACCAAGGATCTTTGGTACTTATACGGGGCGGATGACTTATAAGAATAAGACAACTAAAAAGCAAGAGCATCAGTGTTCTATCGCCCTACATCAAGTGCCGAGGAAGGCGAAATCAATTAAACATTGCATGAAGATACCTGAGGGATATGCTCTACTAGCCATTGATGCTAACTCTCAGGAGT
>JBATKL010000045.1:0-1891 GCA_049669385.1 Candidatus Electrothrix sp.
TTTTAGGCTAATGACCGTCCAATGCTCTGACATCAAGAATGGTCAAATGCAATGCGTACAGCGATTGCAGCACGCCGCTGAGCTCCGCCTGATCGCGAATAGGACCGTTCAGTACGGTCTGCCGAGCTGCTCCCGGCACCTCAACAACAGTGATCTCCATACCCGCCAGACGGTTCTTCCAACTCTCCGGAACATCACCTCGCACTATAATCTTGTAGCTGGCCGGGCCGCTAAAACTTGAATCTTTAACATGTCGCTGCATTACTCCTACCCGTCTCGCGTAACACGAACCCGTAAAATTACCAGTCCATTATCCTGCCGCCAGCGCTGCCACACATCACGCAAAGTGAGGAGGAAATGGGTAGTGAATCGGCAGAGTGCCCCACTTTAGGAGCCCACCCCTTCGGGCTCAGAATTCAGTGTGCCAATGCGTGAATGCCTAATAACTCCAGCTGACCCCCGTCGTAACCCCGTAATCAGTATCGGAACCACCCTGGGGCTCGTTGTCATAGGAGCCCCAACCAGAAATATCCCAGAACAGATCTTCCACCAGTTCCCAACTCCAACGAATGTCGGTGTTCCCCCTGAGGCGACCACTCTCAGTGATTCCGGGATACAGGGTGAAATCCAATTCCAGGTCCAGCTCTGGTGTATCAAAGCGCCATAGGTTGTAGGTTGCACCCAACACACCTTCCACGCTGTCCCGCTCTTCTCCACCCCCGTCCTCCTCAGTGGCGACCTGCAGCCCGAGATAACCCACCAATGACATCTGGTTGGTATCGACAAATGCCTTACCGTAACCAAAACCGAGTGTGTATCTATAATCGAGATTGAGCTCTTCATTGTCTTCATAACTGCCATCAAACCAACGAATGACCTGGGGGCGTGGCGTCCACATTTGGCGGGAAATCTTGTAGCGATTGCTGTCACTGCTATCACCTGCGTTATCAGTACGCATGGTTCTGCCCTGCAAGCTGGTGATGCCCTTCTCATCCTCATACCCAAACTCGGATGTCAGGTTGAACGTCTTGACATCACTGGCTTTGGTAGCGAAATATGCCGCGCCCAGGCGAATATCAATTCGGTCAGCCAAGCTGTCCTCTATCGGGCGCAACTCGATTATTTCAATAGCCTTGACCACCTGATCGCCATCGGCCTGCAGGATGCGCACCTCGCCCTCCTCATTGGCAAGGGCCAGGGAGCCGTAATACCGTTTGCCACTTTCAAGCCGGATTTCATATTGGAATTCACTCTCTACCGCAGTGACATCTTTCCATTCGATGTCTACGGTACCCATGGAGTCTGTGCCGTAAGACAATTTCCCACGGGTCAGCCGTTTGATCTCGCCGGTAATGTCATTCCCGTTGGCAAGCCTGATGTTGTCTACCTTAGAGTGAGAATAGAGCTGGGCAGAAAACAGGACAAGGAATGAGCACAGAAGAATTTCTGTCAGGCGAGTGAGCATATCTGATACCGATTATGAACTAGCAATTCAACACTCTATACCATCAGAACAGGGCCCTTTTGGACCATCCGGGAGATGGCAGTACGGGTACGAAGTAGAGGCGCAGTCGCCACTCAGGGCCAAAGTCATCGTCTTGAACTGCGTAGTAGTGAACCTCAGCGCCAAATTTGACTGGCAGTCTGCCGATTTTACCCATTGTGTCAAAGCCAATACCGATGGGTAAACTCAGCTCGTCAGTTTCCCAGTTGTACTGAACATTCGGTGCCGCACCAATGTTGGTGAGGGCCGAGTACCTGTAGCGAACGATGTACTGAAAGTCAGTGAGGTTCACATCGGACAGATCAACTTTTACTTTACCTAGATCGGTGTCGATATTTCTCGAGTCATCGCCAGCAAAAGACCACCAGTGTTGTCCAACGCCGCCAA
>JBATKL010000046.1:0-6425 GCA_049669385.1 Candidatus Electrothrix sp.
CCTGCCAGCAGAACAGCTCATCATTTCCCCTTGGTCGAACCGCATATTGCCAGGAGGAGAGCTTATGTTTTTTCATAGCCTGTTTAAAAGTCGCCTTCCCCATACCGATGTCAAGCAAGGCCGGACCGATACGGCGATCCGCTCGTGAAAAAACTGCCTGGGAAAGTACCTTATCTGGTCGATCAACCTTGATATGGAGATTATCTACCCTGGCAAAGGCTTTTTTCAAGTATTTAATTTTCTTCTTCAGATTGAGCACTGCTGCTGTACAATCCCGGTCCTGCATGGCTCGCTCCCTTTCCTGTCCGCCAAAGGAGAGGTATTGAAATGGTGTCCACGGTTTAGGGACAAAGGAGTTTACTGAGAGAATCAATTCGCAAAGGCGTCCTTTCTTTTGTCCGATAGGGAGGATTTCTTGCCGAATTTTTTGAACAAGCTGAACAAACTCTTCCAGATCCTGCTCGGTTTCTGTGGGCAGGCCAACCATAACATAGAGCTTCAGAGTGTAGATCCCGGCATCCACCAAAGCAACAGCCGCTGCAATCAAATCATCTTCTGAAAGTCCTTTATTGATGACTCCTCGTAATCGCTCCGAACAACCATCTGGAGCAATGGCAACCGACTTCAGGCCGGAATGAGAAAGGAGTTCAAGTAAGCGAGGGGAAATTCGATCTGCTCGTAATGAGGAAAAAGAAAGCGAACAGGCATTGGTCTGCAAAAAGCCTGCAATACTATCCAGAAGCTTGGGGTCTGCCATTTCCATCCCCAGCAACCCCACTCGATCGACCTCAGGAGGACGTTGACTAAGGCCGTCCAACACCGCATCAGCTGACCAGAGCCGAGGGGGACGATAAATAAAACCGGCTGCGCAGAAACGACAGCCACGGCTGCATCCCCGCCCTAACTCGGTCATGTACATTCCCAGCTCAGCATCAGGAGAAAGAATTTCAGAATGGGCGGCCTGGTCGCTTTTTTTCAAGGCAACCCGACGGACCTGCTGTGGCAACCCCTCACTGACTGAGATCTCACGCACCCGCCCATTGCTGTCATACCTGAAACTATATGCTGATGGAACATAGCAGCCGGGGGTTGTTGCCCCGATTTCTGTCAATGCACGCCGATCTGTCAACGCAGCCAAGGCAGGCAGCAGCCGGGGCAGCACGGGCTCAGCCTCGCCAATCACCATCAGATCAGCAAATAAGGCCAAGGGTTCGGGATTCATGAAAACGCCCACCCCACCAAGCACCACAAGAGGACTGCCTGCTGCAATCTTCCCAGGTCTGTCTGCCGCATAAGGAGGCACGCCTCCGGCGACCAACATGGCTGCCAGATGGGCATAATCCTGTTCAAAACTGATTGATCCGAAAACAAGGGGAAAATCCATCAAAGGACGACTGGATTCCAAAGAACGGAAAGGCTCCCGATTTTGAGGATAGACAAAACGCTCGCAGACAATCTCTTCCGAAGCATTCAGAAGGCGATAAAGAAGCTGAAACCCAAGATTGGAGACAGCAAGTGGGTAGGTATTGGGATAAAGAAGGGCCACCGGCAAGTGGCCCTTCCATTTCTTGCGGACCGTACCGGTCTCTGTTGTAAGCAGGGGGTGCACAACTAAAAGAGACTAGCGGCAAATCATGCGCGGGACGGGAACAGGCAATGCAGCCCGCAAAAAGAAAAAGAAAGTTTTAATTTGCTTTTTTCCGGATATATGCTGGTTCATCCCATTCCGCCAGATCATTTTGCTCGTCAAAAATCGGTGTCGGCATAGGACGTAAGCCCTTGGGTACCGGATTAGGACGGGCAAAGCTCATCGGCTGATTATGCAGCGAACGTTCCAATTCAAGCCCCCCTTTATCGTTCATATTAAGCGTCTTCACCTTTTTGCTGCCAGCACGACCAACCACGTCAAACTCAGAGATAGTATCAGCAGAATCCTCATAATTGGCAATACCCGTGGCAATCACGGTCACGCGCAACTCATCACCCATGTTGTCATCAAACAGGGCGCCGATAATAATATTGGCGTCCTCGTGAGCCTTCTCCTGAATCAAGGCAGAGGCCTCCATGAACTCACCCATGGTCAAGGAGCTGGTCGCAGAAATATTGATCAGAATGCCTAAGGCACCATCAATTCCCACATCTTCGAGCAATTGGTTATCAATAGCCCGCTTGGCAGCCTCGCTGGCGCGATTCTCTCCTGAAGCTGAACCTGAGCCCATGATTGCCGGACCAACTTCCTTCATAACGGTCTTCAAGTCGGCAAAATCCACATTGATATGGCCGGGCAGATTGATGAGATCGGTAATACCCTTGACAGCCTGCAACAGAACATCATCCACCATCTTCATCATATCGACCAAGGTGGAATTCTTTTGCATAAGGCCCAACAGACGATCATTGGGAACAGTGATAATGGTATCGGAGTTTTTCTTCAGCTCCTCCCAACCAGCCTCGGCATTATGCATGCGCTTTTTTGCTTCAAAATAAAAAGGCTTGGTGACAACGGAAACAGTCAGAGCACCTTGCTCCTTACTCAGCCGAGCAATAATTGGTGCTGCTCCTGTACCTGTACCTCCGCCAAGACCGGCTGTGATAAAAACCATATCCGCATCAGAAAGCGCGTTGGCCAAGTCATCAAGGCTTTCTTGAGCCGCATCTCGTCCCATAGACGGATCAGCTCCAGCCCCCATGCCTTTGGTGATATTTGGCCCCAGCTGGATACGAATATCCGCTTTTGAATTTTCCAGAGCCTGCATATCAGTATTGGCGGCAATAAACTGGACGCCGGTAAGTCGATTATCGACCATAGTGTTAATGGCATTTCCCCCGCCACCACCGACACCGACCACCTTGATAGTCGCCACTGATTCTTCTTCTGCCATTCTATATGACATGCTTTCCCCCTCAAGCATTTTGCTCCCGCAACAAATCAAATAATGAAATTATGGTATAATACAATGATTCTTTTTTTACATTTTTACTATAAAGCTGTCATAGAATCTTTTCCAGTACTAAATCATATTTTTCAGAAAACTCCGCAACCGGCTCACAACGCCTTCATGCTCAACCGGAACGATTTCCTTATCATTACAACCGTATAAAACAAGACCGACCGCCGTCGTACAACGCGGAGATTCAACATCTTCTATTCTTCCGCCAACGCCCCGAGGGAAGCTGACCCGTACTGGCATATCAAAAACCTGCTCAGCCATATCGACCACATTGGCCAGCAAGGCTGTGCCGCCGGTGATAACCATCCCCGCATTAATGCGGTTTCTATACCCGGAACCGCATATTTTTTTATTCACCACCTGGAGAATTTCTTCCATTCGGGCCTCTAGGATCTCAACCATCACTCTCTGCGAAACCTTACGAGCCTTGCGATCACCGACAGTAGGCACCTCAATGATATGGTTTTCCTTGACCAGAGAAGAGACAGCTCCACCGTACTTATACTTCAGCATCTCTGCTTCCTGCAAGGGAGTACGTAATCCCACAGAAAGATCATTGGTCAAATTATTGCCACCTAAAGCCAGCTCCCAGGTGTACTTAATCGTACCGTTACAGAAGACAGCCAGATCCGTGGTGCCGCCACCGATATCCAACAGGGCCACACCCAGTTCCATCTCATCGGAAGTCAACACGGCCCGCGAAGAAGCCACAGACTCCAGGACCACCTCGGCCACATTCAATCCGGCCCGACTGCAACTGGTGACCAGATTATGCAAAGAGGTCACATCAGCGGTCACAATATGGACATTGGTTGCCAAACGAACCCCGGTCATTCCCAGCGGATTCTGAATACCGGTATGATCATCAACCATATATTCCTGCGGCAGGACATGAATAATCTGCTGATTATCAGAGATCTTGACCGTCTGCGCTGCGTGAATAACCGCCTGAATTTCTTTCTGCCGGATCTGCTGGTTATTAATAGCGATAATTCCAGGAGAATTAAAGCCCTTGATATGGGTTCCGGCGATACCGACATACACGGTCTCAATATCACAGCCAGCCATGTCCGAGGCGCTATCAATGGCCTGACGAATCGCCTTGACCGTTGATTCAATATTGACGACCACACCTTTTTTCATCCCTGAAGATGCTGCTGTCCCTACCCCAATAATGTTCACACAGCCGTCTTCAAAAACCTCGCCTATAACAGCGCAGATCTTGGTGGTACCGATATCAAGACCGGCAACCAGTTCTCCGGTTCCACGGCTCTGTTCAACTCTTTCGGTTTCTTGGGGTTGCTCTGTTTCTTCCGTTTCAGCAGCAACCTTTATATCCAGCTCTTCCATTGCGCACATTGCCTACGGCTCTGACCTGGCCACAAGAATACGGCCCTGATGATAATCCATTCGTATTTCCTCAATCCCTTCTATTCTTTTCTTTCGATAAAATCGCTCAAGTAATTTAACAAGCTGATAATATCTTTTTTCGACATTACCATATCCTACATAAATAGGAAAGGGGTGTTCAACAAGATAAACAATAATTCCTTTTTCACGGTCCATATGTATTTCAGAAATGGATTGCAGCGGCAAAATCGGATTTCCTCGCGCAGCAACGTGCAAAAATTCACAGACATCTTGTGCCATTGCACCCTCTCCCAAGCCAAGCCCTGAAATTTCTCCCTTTCCATCCGGAGGGACAAAACCCGTTATAACAGGATAGTCAATATCTTGCAAAGACTCCACCGGCGCAAAGATAATTCCCTGATGATCAAGGTAATATAACCCCTGCTGTCTGCCTTCACGTCCACCCTCAATATTGATCATCGCCACCGGACGATGCTCATGAACCCGTATGGTCAAGGTGTCCGGCCAAACACGCTCGACCTCCACCTGGTCAACCCAGGGATGTTGCCGAACACGCGCAACAACCTCCTCGCTGATAACACGGAAGAGCTGATCTCCCTGCTTAATCTCCGCAAGGGTACGTATCTGCGCCTCATTGCTCATCCGATTACCCTCAACCGTGACCCGATGCACCGAGAAAGTGCCTGAACGCTCCAGAGTTCGGAAGCCCCAACGACCAGCACCAACAAACAGCATAACCAGCACCAACACAAAAAAACTCTTTCTGATGAGCTGAATATTCCACTTAGGCTTACGGGCAACAGAGGTCGGTTGCTGATACCGCCCCATATTAACCCGAATCCGCAATTGCGCAGGTGGCCGGATATAATTGGAACGAAATTGGCGAAGCATGGGAGAGCGTCCTGCACTCTGTCGCCGATATCGTATTTTCTTTCGAGCCACGAAATTCTGCTCCTATCCCACTTTTCTTGGGGCTGATTCTTCGGGCTGATGCAAAAACTCCCCAGGAGAGTCTCTAAATAATCTCTACTTCCGGTTCCAGCCTGACAGCAAATTCTTGAAAAACTGTTTCCTGCACCTGCTCCATTAACGTCAAGATATCTGTTGCCGTACTGTCCCCGGTGTTGACGATAAAGTTGGCATGCACCGGAGACACCATGGCCTCTCCGCAACAACGCCCTTTCAGACCAGCAGCCTCAATCAATCGGCCCGCAGCATCCCCTGCGGGATTTTTAAAAAATGAGCCTGCCGAAGCCACACCGGTAGGCTGCTTCCCCTTTCTTTGGGCCAGATAACCAGTACAGCGAGAACGTATTTTGTCCTGCTCGTCCCGGATCAATCTGAAGTTTGCAGAGGCGACAATCAGCGTATCAATATCCCTGCCAACAAATTCTGCCCTGCGGTAAGAAAACCGGAAATCCGATCTCGGCACCTGGATGATCCTGCCACAGGCATCAACACATTCAAGCGAGTACAGACAATCGCCGATCTCTCCGCCCAAAGCTCCGGCATTCATCCAGACTGCACCACCTACAGAGCCGGGAATACCCGTCATGAATTCCAAACCGGACAGCCCCTGCTTGGTACACCAGGAAAGAAATCTGCCCAGCGAGCAACCGCCCCCTGCTTTGACCAGCGGCTCTTCACCCTCAGCCTGCTTTGCCTTCTCAGCCTCTATAGGACCAACCGGACCAACCTGTTCAAGCTCACCCTTCAACCGAATAATCACTCCGGGAAAGCCTTTATCTGTCACCAAGATATTGGAACCACGCCCGATCACCCGAAAAACAAGCTGTTGTTCATGCAGACATACAAGTAATCCTCGCAATCCTGATAGAGTATGAACATCAATCAGACCAGCAGCTCTTCCGCCTGCCCGCAGGGTCGAATATGAGGCCATAGGCACTTCAAACTCCATTGTCGATGGCCAATCCTTGGTCAATGCTGCTAAGACTGCACGCTGCTGCTTGTTCATGACGACTTTACCTTATCCTCATTTTTAACCCAGCAGCTCAAGCAGCTCTTCACCGATCTGGACGACACTTCCGGCCCCAAGGGTCAACACCAAGTCTCCTTCCAGGATGAAATCAAGCAGTCCATGAG
>JBATKL010000047.1:0-3578 GCA_049669385.1 Candidatus Electrothrix sp.
CCGGAAACAGGGCCACGGATTCCTCACCGGGAATGGCCTGGGATTCCAGCAAGAGACATCCGCCCGGCTTCAGGGCCGTGAGCAGATCACGCAGGGAATCAATGGGGGAAGGGCGGTGATAGAGGATGCCCAGGCAGAAGATGACATCAAAGCAGGTCGGAAACAGGGGCAGGTGTTCGATTCCTAGGAGATCAATATCGAGATTATTCAGTCCGGCAAAGCTGTTCAGGGCCTTGAAGGTGTAATAATGATGGACATAGGGCTCAAAACCCAGGACCATCTTTGGGGAGTGAGCAGCCATGCGGAACATATAATAGCCGTTATTACAGCCGATGTCGGCCACCACCTTGTTTTTCAGGTCGGGCATTTCCGGCAGAAGTCGGTTCCACTTGCGCCAGCTCTGCCATTCCGAATCAATATCAATATCAAAGATGGAAAACGGGCCTTTGCGCCAAGGCATGAAGCCTTTTAGAAGCTGAAGAACCTGCTCATGCTCCTTTTCGTTGAGATCTTCTCGCTTGCCGATCCGCACAGTATCCCCGGTCAGATCAAGGGAGGAGGCTCGTATATGGGTAAGTTCTTCTATAGGTTCGCGGTAGCGGAGAAAGCCCTTCTTGGGTTGATTGACCCAGGTCTGCTTTTCTGTGTAGACCTGTTGGAGATCATCCTGGAGGGCATCCGGGAAAAACTTCAGGTAGGGGGGCTTTGGGGGATTTTCGTTCTGCGTGTCGTTCATGCTCTGTTCTTCATGAAGAGGTGTTTTATACTGAATATATTTGCCAACCGTTTGCCAACCGAGCGGTTTGTCAACAGGGTGGCGAGCGAGAAAGGGGGCATTATACTGTTTTCGCCAGCAAGATACCAGTGCGTATTTTTACTCTTTGCAATGCCTTGTGAATACCTTGTGAATGCCTTGTGTAAGGTACACCAAGGAACAGAGGGGGAACGGAGAATTCCTTGACATATTCCCGTCACCGGGTAAACAGAAAAAGAGGGTTCTGCCGACAGCTCTCTCCCAAAGGGGAGGGATGGGTGTTTATCAACGATAAAATCAGAGAGAAAAAATGCTCCTTCTGCAACCGTTTCTTCATAATATTCGTAACCGTTTTTTTCGGGGCCGTGTAGTTCTGCGCACTGCGGCCATTCTCGCTTTCGGAGCAGTGCTTTTTGCCGGGCTGTATTTTGCCAGCCTGCGGTTCATAACCTATTTCCACAGCCAGAACGAGCTGGGGATCATCCTGAGCCTGAAGATTTTTCAGATGACCTGGATGATCATGTTTTCTATGCTCCTCTTCTCCTCTATGGTCTCAGCGGTTTCCTCGCTCTACCTCTCGTCAGATAACGAGATCTTCTACAGTGCTCCGATTCATGAGCGGCAGCTCTTCGGGATGCGATTTCTGACCTCGTTTCTCTATACTTCTTGGATGATGGTGATTTTTTCCCTGCCCATCTTCGGGGCCTACGGAACCATTTTTCATGCCGACATCCTCTATTATCCTTTGCTGATGCTCGCTGTCCTGAGCACGGCCCTGACAGCCAATGCTATTGGGCTGGCAACGACGATTTTGCTGGTCAGGCTATTCCCGGCCAAACAGACCAAGGATATTGCGGTCTACCTGTCTATGTTGTTTGGGATCCTGCTCTATCTGGTTATCCGGCTCATGCGCCCGGAGGATATGGCGGACCCGGATCGTTTCCCAGATTTTATCGAATATCTCTCCAGTATGCAGACTCCGGCCCTGTCGCTGTTGCCCCCTGCCTGGGCTAATCAGCTACTCAATGTCTATCTCCAGGATCGCCTGATCGATTGGGCCGCAGTCGGTTTGTTGGTCCTCACCCCGGTCGTATTTTTTTGGGGAGGAGAATGGTTGATGGAACGTTTTTTCGCGGGCGGCTTCAGCAAGGCCCAGGAGTCTTTTGGCGGCTATCATACCTTTACCCCGAAGCCCTATCATCCCTCACCCCTGCTTCGTATTTTTCATAAGGAGGCCAAGCTCTTTCTGCGGGATTCCTCGGAATGGTCGCAGCTCTTTCTGGTGGGTGCCCTGATTGTGGTGTATCTGTATAATTTTAAGGCCCTTCCTCTTGAACGTGCCTTTCTTTCAGCAGATAAGATCGCCAATATTATCGCCTTTGCCAATATCGGGGCAGCCGGTTTTGTGGCAACCTCTTTGGCGACCCGTTTTGTTTACCCCTCCATCGGGGCTGAAGGCATGGCCTTTGCAATGATCCGTTCTTCACCCCTGACCCTGCAACGGTACTTGGGCTGCAAATACCTTTTTTACTGCATCCCTTTTACTGTGGTCATTCTCTTTCTAGTCATCATTTCCAATTACCTGCTCCAAATCACCGGTCAGATGTGGTGGGTCTCCATTGCCATGAGCCTGATCATCACCTGGGGGGCCTTGGCCCAGGCTTTGGGATTTGGGGCCATGTATGCTGATTTTAAGATAGAAAGCCGGGCCGCAGTGCAGGGGAGTTTTGGAGCCATTCTCTTTCTCTTTTGCGGCCTTGCTGCTCAGCTCCTGATTCTGGTGCTGGGATTTATGGGGAATTTTCGTTTGATGAAGGGCTGGCTGCTCTGGAATCAGATCGACAGTTTGGGCGTATTGTTTTCCTGCCTGACTATCATCGGGCTGGCGGCGCTGACCCTGTTTTTTTCCCTTTGGTGTGTGCGGAAGGGGATCAGGACGTTGGAGGGGTGAGGTTATCTAACCACAGCAAAGCAGCCTGCTCCACCTCTTCCACCGTGATGCCTTCCATGCATTGAAAATGGCCCTTGGGGCAACGGGTTTTCATGCAGGGGCTACATTCTACCGGGCGGCGAACGACGGTTGCCTGCTCGGAATAGGGGCCGGTGGCGATATGATCGGTTGAGCCGAACACCGCAACCAGCGGGGTGTTAAGGGCCGCCGCCACATGCATGAGTCCAGAGTCATTGGTGACAAAGACAGAACAGCGGGCGATGCAAGCCAAGGCCTGGGCCAGGGTGGTCTTGCCGGTCAGGTCCAGGACTCGTTCGCCAGCAGCCGCACTGATCTCGGCAGCAGCCTCCTGATCAGCAGCGGTCCCGAAAATAACGATGAGCCCACCGGTTTTGTCGGCGAGACGACCTGCCAGCTCAGCGTATTTCGCTACGGGCCAGCATTTGGCTGGGCCATAGGCTGCTCCTGGATTGAGACCGATGATGGGTATGTCATTTGCTTGCTCTCCTTGTAACGCTAACGCCTCTTTGATGAGCGCATCCGCTTCCTGCTCCGCAGCGGGATCAAGAAAAAGCTCCAAACTGTTTTCGCTGCGCTGGAGTCCCAACCCTTCCAGCATTTCTTGATAATAATGGACCTGATGCTTGGTCTTGATGTCTTGATGCTTGCGGACCAGATGGGTCAGCAGCAGGCCCCGACCATCGGTGGTGTAACCGCCCCGAACCGGAATCTGGGCCAGAAAGGTAATCAGGGCTGCCTCAAAGGCATTTTGGAGGAGGATGGTGAGGTCGTAGTTCTGCTGGCGCAGTTCGGCTGCCAGGAGCAGCTTGCCCCGGAGTCCCCCGTGTTTCCCTTGCTTATCATAGATGAAAA
>JBATKL010000048.1:0-2227 GCA_049669385.1 Candidatus Electrothrix sp.
CGGAATAACTGGGTCCGATAAACCAACCGATAATCGGGATCATAGTGAGGAGCAGGCCGACCGCACCGAAGAAGAATATTTCCACTTTTCTGCTCCAGAGCAGGGCGAGGCTCTGTTTCGGGGTCATGCCGCGTCGGTCCAGGTAGGGGTCCACATAGGCGGCGCTGCTCAAAAACATCTGGAAGAAAAAGACGACCGCGCTGGAAAGGAGCACGCCTATAACCGGGATGGCTGATAGGGCAAATCCGGCAATCACGACCAGCACAGACGCCATGACTGTGAGCAGGAGCATCAGGAGTAATCGCCGCAAAGAGGCCAGGATGCTCTGGCCGCCGGGAACGGGCTTGCCAGTCATGATGGATTCCGTCTCTTCAGACACGAGGTCAAGAAAAGGGGTGAAGACCAGCAGCACCAGGCCGCGAAAGATGATGTAGAGCGGCCCCGCCGCCACAACGCTGAGGGCTATCCAGACTGCAAAGCCGATCCATTCCGTCCAGGTCTGGTCCGGGAAGAGCAGGTGCTGGAGATAGTCGGACAGCTCCCAGCCCACGGCAAAGAAGCCTGCTATGGAAAGCGGAACCAGGAGGACAGAGATGGCGATGGGGAGGCGGAGCTTTCTCCATTGTCCGTGTTTCCAGAGGACCTCGTGGCCGACTTTGAAGGCTTTTATGGTGTTTTTCATAGTGAAAATTGGTTTGTTTTTTGTGCATGATGTTTGGGGCGTTCCTCAAAACATGAAGGGGCGGTTCGCGAACCGCCCGTACTGAGTTCTTCCGCCATTTTTTTCTGCGTCAACGATAGCCCGCCTGTATATCAGAGAAACGTCCAGTTTTTAAACATGGCTGCCTGACCACAGAAAGAGCCTTCTTTATCAATGAGGTTCCAGACCAAGGCCTGTTTAATCCGAAATCTCCGTCCGTTTTTGGATATCCGTATCCCGGAATAGTCGTCAATGAAGCCGTTCGCTTCCACCCGCGCCAGCAGTCGGGCGCGTTCCTCCCGGTTCGGGGCTTCCGCCGTGTAACGGGACGGGGTGACGACCAGTTCTTCCCACGTCAGCTCGAAGAGATCAAGGACGGTGCGGTTGCCGTAGGTCAGCACGGGGTCGGCGGCAGTGTTGTGGGACAGGAGGGCGAAAGGGGCATGGAAGATGTGCCGAGCCGCTTCTTCTGGAGAACAGTCATTTTCCAAGAGGTTGCGTCCGGTCAGCGCCTGGAGACTGTTTCGTAGCAGGTGGATGTGATCGGCATGATAGATATTTTCTTCAGCAGGGTATGTAAGTTCTGATAACATGATTGTTTTTCGTTATTAGGGAAGGGGCGGTTAGCTAGCTGCTCGTGCTTATTTCAGCAGGTTTTTCTGGGTGGCAGAAGGCAGGCTACTTCCTCTCCCGGCGCAACAGGATATCGAACAAAGCATTGAGGTTGATTCCCACACCGAGAAATGAAGGCTCCAGTTTCAAGATGGTGTTCAATGACGTGCCTGTGCGGTTCAGTACTCCACCCTTCCTTTCTCTCTCAGCCAGAGCCAGCATTCTCTTACCCTCGCTTTGGCTGGCGAAATGCACGCCTTCGAGTAGCTTTTGCACGCTGTATGCCTTTTTGGTCCCTTTCGGGATGATTTTTTCCAATTCCTGTTCCGCATAGTTAAGCAGGATTTCGTAATCAACAGTGATGTCCGGGGCATCCGGCAAAGGAATTAGCTCACTGACCTTCAAATCTTCAAAGTCGGCATGGAGTTCGCGGAAGGTGAGCCAGATCAGAGCAAGGAAAACCTTGCGCTCCGTTCCTCTGGCTGTGATCCGAATACACCTCGCCTCGTTATCCGCCCGCACTACAGCAACGGCATTAAGCAGAGGATGTGCCAGCACCATTCCGCTGCGCCAACGCAGCTCGTCCTTGATTTCCTGATGCCGCTTGACGATGAAGCGGGGCATGATTGAGGGTGGGAAAAAGTCCTCATAATGTAGCTCCAGCCGCAGTGCATCCTGTTCGTCAAAAGTAAACTCCGGCTCTGAGACCGCCAGTAGATCGGGAATGAGCACCTCATCTTTGGCAACCTCATAGCACAACTCGAACTTCTTCATAAGATCAATGATGTAGGCATGGTCAGTCGGGTAGTAGCGGTGCTCGTCTTCCTCCTGCCAAGCCAGTAGCTCCTTCAGGTCATCAAGCCGGAGCAGACCCTTGCGTTCGGCAACCAAGGGCGCGTTGATGATCCGGTAGAC
>JBATKL010000049.1:0-6926 GCA_049669385.1 Candidatus Electrothrix sp.
CTCCAAGCCACTCCTTTCTTATGCCATGTGGTTAGGCATCTCATTATATATGAAATTTCTTCGCCAATCGTCTTAAGTTTGCAAATCACCGGGCATGCCCCATAACTACCGGCAGCTTTTGGCTTAATAATCGGAATATGATCGTCATCCACATTTTGTATATCCAGGTAGTGAGCGGCAAACGAATAGGCAAAGCTTAATATTTCATGCGTGTTGCGATAATTAAGCCGTAAGATTGTTGTGCGCCCTCGTGCTTTTACACCAACGCTTGATAAGCTGAAATCAAACCCGGAACGGTTATCATAAATTGACTGTGCATCATCATAGAGTAATAAGAAAGATTCTTTTTCGGTATCAACCATTTGAACAGCAAGTCGCAGCCACTCTGCTGCAAAGTCATGCCCCTCATCAATAAGAACAGCGCCATACTGTGCTTTAGGGATGAGATCCTTATCGACAGCATCAATAACAGTTTCAACCTGTCGTTCAAAATAATCCTTACATGGTTGTTTTACATCAACATGATATGTTTTCAGTTGTTGTCCGCACCAGCCGTGAAAATGATATACCTGCACCTGCTCACCTATCCCTTTGGCGGCAATAAAGGCTTTGATTTTTGCTGCCAAAGTAATATTGAAACAAAGAACTAAAATTGGTTTATCTGTCTCCTCTGCAAAATACTGGCAACGATAGCCTAAAATCATAGTTTTCCCAGAACCGGCAACACCATGAATCACCCTGTGTCCTTTGCCGAGCCCCCGTGCAAGCTTCTCCTGTTGAATATCCATAACTTTCACAACGTCTCGGAAAGTTTCGGTAATCAATGATGAGGCGTTTTTGTCAGAAACAGATGGCTCGTCTTTAGGAGTATTGTCGTCAATGCGAATTTCCGGGAAAAGATGCCAGCGAACCCGGTCAATTTCTGGCTGAGTCAGAGTTTTTCCAAATCGGTAATGAAACATACCCCAAAGCTGTTCCTGAAATATTTCAGCAGCAGTATCTTCTAACATTTCATCCTGATAAATCATCAGATGATCAGGCAACAGATTTTCACGCCTGTCTTCAGGGATCGCCTTTTCTATTTGCTTTCGAGAAATGTTGGTGAAGATACCACCATACCCCCATGGTATGATTAACTTACCCTTGTACTTTCCGTCGTTATGACAAAGTAAAGGGTCTTGTTGAATTTTTGATATGGTACAACATGCATACTCGCGTGCCTGCTCTAAAGGATGTTGAACTTTTTTCAGGCCACTATCAACCAACAAGGTAACTTCTGATGGATTTATTTTTTTCAGAGTTGACCTCTTCCAGTCTTTTACTTCGAGGAACAGTAAGCCTCGTGACGGGTGAAGAATAATAAAGTCCGGGTAGCGTCGTTTATTACCTAGCGGAATATCATACCAAACAAGATAGTCATCTTCAAGGAAGGCGAGCAAGCGCTGTGCGAATCGCTTTTCTCCGGCAGTCATACGACTGAGGGTTTGAGCATTAAGCGGTGGAATCATTTCAGCCATTATTGACACCCGTAGCTATATGAACCAAATCAAGAATCTTGTGGCGAATCGGGGATAAACTAGGGCAACTTTCCTGTTTTTCTTCTTGTTATTAAGAATAAATAATATCTTCAAGCTATTATTCCCTCCCTCTCATGCTGTCTTGTTTGAATGCAGGACTCTTGGAATCCGTCTTAAGGGCAAAAATAAAACATAAGTTTAATTCTAGATAATTACAAGTTTTTCCTGAGCAACGGTAAAATTGTAAAAGAAAAAATTATGAAAAAGGCATAAAGGTAGGGGATGGTACGGTGAGTGTTTCCCGTTTTTTAATTACTTAGCAAAGTTATTAAGAAATCTTTGGATGAACAATGAATATAAACAGGGTGATATTTATGTAATAATATTTAATTACAGTTATTTACCCTTTAATTAAATTGAAAGCTTTAGAGGGTTGATTGCTATTTTTTTGTACCGCAGTAACACTTTTAAAATCCAATAAATTGGTATTCAATATATTTTTCTTATTTCCCTTGACTCTTTTTCCAGTATCAGATAATTTAAACCCAGTTGATAATAATTATCAAAAAGGAATTTCCTGGAAAAAAGGAGGACGGAAATGACTAAAAATAATATATTGCTTTTGCTGACCATCATGCTCGCATCATCTGGAATATGGGTTACAAGTTCATTCGCAGATTTCGGCCCACAGCCTGATGTCGAGGGCCTCTCGCTAGAAGAGGCTGAAGAAAGATATGGTGCTCAGTCAGGAAATGACCACCGTTGGATTTTTGAAGTTAACGCTGAGTCAGGTAACCCCAAATGTGTATCAATAGGGCCTGACTGTAGCAAAGCCTGCCCGACACCGAAAATTTTTTACCAGTTCAACGCTGCAAGAGACACAGGCCTTATAAAAGTAGATGTTTATCATGATAATAATGATGTAACAGTTGTAAGCACTCAGTCCTGTGATGTGTGAAAATCCACGGATGCGGCACAATAACCGGTACAAAGAGACATCCCCCCACCCCTTTTCTCTTGGGGCGGGGGGATTTTTTTATCACGCAACGCTATCCCCTTTCTTTATCTCTCCAAAAGTCCCAGCACCGTTCCCGGTGCTGTTGTTTCGTCAGCCAGCCTTGGGGAAAGATCCTTCTGAGCAGCAAAGGTCTCAAAAAAGAGTCGTTGAGGGGTAACCTCAGGAAGGAGGTACAGGGTTAAGGTGCAGCGCCCATGTTCTGCTGCCGGATAATGACGTCCCAGCAAATCAATCCATGCCTTCTCTAATTTTTCTGAGAAAACCGAATCTGCTGAAGTATGTGAGGCTGGGAGTGCTCTGATTGCTGCAATCAGTTCGAGCTCAGCCGCCTCTTTCTGGAAACGGTCTCTTTTGAGCAAGGCATCATGTTCTTCAGTCAAAAAAGCTGGTAAAGGAAGGCTTGGTAATGGCTTTACTCTGCCATCATATTTCTGCCGGTAAGACTCCAGCAGAGCGTCAACCGCATCAGGGCTTGAGCTGATAAAGGCGGTCGATTGGAATTGATCCGGACTGAGGGTGAAGAGACGACTCCAAGCCTTGAGGCGCAGTCGTTGTTGTTTAAAGGAAATTTCATTATCCATGCTGAACAGGGGAGAGGGAAGCTCGGGAAAATCGGTATCCTCTCCTTCCTGCCCCTCACGCAATTTCTTGAACAACTCTTCCTGCTGACGGGTCATCCTGGCTAAATTGCGGCGGACCTCGGCCTGATTTCGGTCCATGGACTCACCCAGCTTAAGCAGCAAACGGGCCTGCCAGAGAAGCACGGAAGAGGCGTTCTTTTCTTGCTCCTTTTTCGCTTGAAGAGTATGCTCTCTTGATTCTGTTCGGATACCGGTCTGCTGGAGCAGGGTTTCCATAATGGAGCTTTCCTGTTCCTCCTGGCGAACAGCACTGCCAAGACCGGCAGAAAGATTGCCGAGATGGCCAGCATAATCCTCAGGCCGCGAATGGATATCCCGAAGCAAGGCAAGGAAACGATCGCGATCTCCTGCAAGTGGGGCAGGGTAGGTGGAGCTAACGCATCTGCTGCTTCCAGGCTGGCACTCCATTTTCTGTAAAAAGGGGGTATCAGCCTCTGGACGATCGTCTTCAACCGGTCTCAAAAAAATAAGTTGCTCAAAAAGCTGGACCAAGGGAAAGACTACGTCATCTTCAGGCAGGATATTTGGAAAAATATAGGCAAGATCAACTGACATTATGCAAACATTTCGTGAAAGATTCACCCTGTTTCTCACCGCCGCAGCCTATCTGCTCTTTCATCTGCGCTTAGGGCCGTCGGCAGAAAATATTATCACAGGAACTGCGGCCCAACTCCTGACCACTGTTCCGTATTGTATCGGCTTCACCTGGATCCTAGTGGTGATTATTCGTTTTATCCACAAGGGCAAACGACCTGCTTGGGACAGGATCGCCCGGATTTTTTTCACCATCGGCATCCTATTTGCCTTTTATTTTGCCCTATACGAACGTAACGAACGGGTACTTCAGGAGCAGGAGAAGCAACCTGTTTCTGTCAGTAAGATGGTCGATAAAACTAGCTCAACCGCTATCAAGAGCTCTACGGCTATTAAGATCTCTACGGCTTCTACGGCGAACGGAACGGAATGATTTCAACTCGGCTTGCCTTCTCAAACAGCCAGTTCAAGCGATCAAACAGTTTCTGGAGATTACTTGGTTCGTCATTATCATCCAAAACAGACAGTTTACTCATCTGTTTTATAAACAGAGCAGCCTCCCTGTCAAACTGACCGAACTGCCATTCCACACCGGTGGTCACAATGGCATAGCACCTTGTCGCCCCTTGGATTGATGCGGCATACATCTCAGCCAAGGCCTGAGCCCAGCCCTGGTCCCAGTCAGCTTTTTTTGCTTCCACCACACAAAGAGGAGGAACACCGAGTTCACCCCGTATCTGCGTTGTTCTGGCGACCAGGAAGTCCGGTATTCCGGCAAGATCATTCTCTGGATCAACACTGTACTGCACATGGGACCAAACACGAAAATCAGGATAACATTTATCAAGCACTTTTAATATCGGCTTGATAATATCCTCACAGGTGGCTGATTCCGAAAGAAAGCTCAAAGGATCTTTAAAGTTTTCCTTTATTTCTTCAAGCTTATATTTCGGTATATTTTCAAGGGGCAATGTTTGTACAAAAGGCTTACTGTCTGTTCTCAGGTTGAACCTTCTGGCCACCTCTATTTCGCTTTTAAACTGACTGAATCCCATGATAGAACGTCCTTAATTGTACAGTTCAGCTTCTACGGATTAACTTCACCAGCACAGTTGGATGATTGCCTTCTTGCCTTCTTGCCTTGTACAGTTACTCAGCAACTGTACAAGGCAATCAACCTCAACCAAGATGCTCCAGAGCAATCTTCAGCATCCGGCGGACCGGCTCCGCAGCACCCCAAAGCAACTGATCGCCAACGCTGAAGGCACTCAGGTACTGCCCGCCCAGGTTCATTTTGCGCAAACGCCCTACTGGGATATCAAGAGTTTGGGTGACGCGGGTAGGGGTCAGCTTATTGACGGTTTCTTCCTTGGTATTGGCTACCAGGTAGACCCATTTATTATGGCTGGCAATGGCCTTTTCAATATCAGCTAAGGGAATATCCTGATTCAGTTTGATAGTGAAGGCCTGGCTATGACAGCGCATTGAGCCAACTCGAACACAACACCCATCAATAGGAATCTGATTCTCTGTATAGCCGAGGATCTTATTGGTCTCAGAGATCCCCTTCCACTCTTCGCGGGTCTGTCCGTTGTCCATAGCCTGATCAATCCAAGGGATAAGGCTGGCTGCCAGAGGTGCACCAAACTGCTTTGTCAGAAAACGCGGACTGCGGACCGTATCGGTGACGTTTTTGTCAACCATCAGGGCCGTCTCCTGGTCATCCAGCACATTTTGAGCATTTTCGCCGATCAGGCGCATTTGCTCCACCAACTCAATCATATTTTTGGCCCCGGCTCCAGACGCTGCCTGATAGGTCTGGGAGGTAATCCATTCCACCCAGCCTTTTTCAAAGAGACCGGCCAAGGCCATCAACATGAGGGAGACCGTGCAGTTGCCGCCGACATAATCCTTGATTCCGTCAGCGAGCCCCTGATCAATGATTTTGCGGTTCACCGGATCCAGAACAATGATGGCATCCTCTGCCATACGGAGGGTAGAAGCAGCATCAATCCAGTACCCTTCCCAGCCCTCCTTGCGCAGCTTAGGATGGATATCCGAGGTGTACCCGCCACCCTGACAGGACAGCAGAATATCGGCTTCCTTGAGCAGGCTCAGGTCATGAGCATCAAGCAGTTCATAGGTGGTACCGTTAATCTCAGGACCATTCTGGCCTGCCTGGGAAGTGGAGAAAAACAGGGGCTCAATGTTCTTAAAATCATCCTCTTCACGCATGCGCTCCATCAGCACGGATCCGACCATGCCTCTCCAACCGATTATACCTACTTTTTTCATCGTCATTCCCTGAGTTCTGCGGCGGGATCATACCACCGAATTATTAATATTCAAACCTCGTTACAAACAAGCACAGCATGAGTGAGCCGTCCGCCATCAAACGACCCGTAGATAATGGACTAACTCTGAGGCAATAATCGGAGCAACAGAATACACCTCCAGCAGGTCGTCTTTCTGGGTACCGGGGAAGGTGTCTGCCCCGATGATTCGAGTAATGCCCTTTTCTTTGAAACGCTCACGGGCCCCCCCGGACAGGACCAGATGGGTTGCCATAACCATCACGTCAACGGCACCGGCCTCATAGCAGCGATCTGCTGTCTGGATCATGGAGCCGCCAGTCCGGATCATATCATCGCAGATAATGGCAATCTTGCCTTTGACAGCACTGGACAGCTGACTGACAATGGTCTGGTCCACATCATACCTGTCCTTATTAGCGGCGGTATGCGGACATTTCAGAATCCCGGCTAACAGGGCCACCCGTTTACTAAAGCCATAATCAGGTGAAACCAATACATAATCTTTCAGGTCCATATTGCGAATCTTCTCAGCCGCCAAGGTCTCCGTCCAGAGGTGGCGGGTGCGGACCTCACCAGAATGAGCATGGAGCACAGCCTCGGAATGAAGGTCGACAAAGGCCACGTAATTTGGCCTAGTCCGGAAAATCTGGCGGGTGCGGGTGATTCCTTTGGGGATTTCGCCGGACTCGGGCTTAGAACGCTCCATGGTGGAATAGCCGAGATAGGGAATCACTACGTTCACCGTGCGGGCATTCCAATAGCGTGCGCCTGCGATCAGGTCGATCAATTCCTGATTAGCCTCATCCGTATGGGTTGATCCGATAATGATAATATCACGGCCTGAGACATCACAAGGGAAAGCGTGGTATATTTCACCATCAGCAAACTGCTTGCGGATCAT
>JBATKL010000050.1:0-5009 GCA_049669385.1 Candidatus Electrothrix sp.
ATATTGCAGGAACGAACAAACCCGGCCCCACCTGATCGGGAGCAAACCAGTGCTCCTTTCCCTGCTTATCCGCATAGCAAGCCAAATCAATTCCTTCATGAGGGGCAATGCGCTTTTTTTGCTCACCCCACCAGAGCTGATCATCCTGAAAACAGGCTCCAGGTGGCCATAGCCATTGCCGGAAGTCACTCGCCAACATCGGATTGCATGCACGTATCCTGTCAGTGAACAGGGAAATCCAGGAAGGCATGCCTATTTCTCGCCTTGGAATATGCAAAAATCCTCGAAAAAACTGACAAGAATGTCTTTATTTTCGTTTCCCCTTGACAGGGAGCAAAAACAGGTGAAATATAGCGAACCATATACGAAAAATTCCGGCAGGTCCGGTTGAATTTCCGGTTGAATTATCAGCTTATAATGAGGGAGTGTCATGAAAAATAAACCAGCTCAATTTATAGTCCTTTTTTTACAACGGGAGGCCTCAGGCGGCATCCTGCTGATGCTGGCTGCAACACTGGCAGTTATCTGTGCCAACATACCGGGAATTCAGCACCTGTACGAAAGTTTTTTCCATCTTCATCTTTTTGGTTGGATTCCCGGCATCAAGGCAATCGGCCTTGACCTGTCATCTCATCATTTCATCAATGACGGACTGATGGCCGTCTTTTTTTTCCTTGTCGGGCTTGAGCTCAAGCGTGAGATCTTAGAGGGTGAGCTCTCAGATCCACGTAATATTATGCTCCCTGTTGTTGGAGCCGTTGGCGGCATGCTGCTGCCAGCTGTTATATATATAATCATGAACATGGGGGATCCACAGGCAATGCGCGGCTGGGCCGTCCCCACAGCCACTGATATCGCCTTTGCCCTGGGTGTATTGGCCCTGCTTGGATCACGAATTCCCAATTCATTAAAAATTTTCCTGACCTCGCTGGCTATTTTTGACGATTTGGGTGCGGTCCTTATTATCGCCTTTTTCTATACCAGCAAGATAGCCTTTCTCCCGCTTGCTGTGGTCCTGGGCTGTGTAATGATCCTGGCGGCAATGAATAAAGTGAACGTTGTTCAAAAAACACCGTATATTCTGGTGGGGATTGTTATGTGGTACGCCACCTTACAATCCGGTGTTCATGCCACTATCGCCGGTGTGCTGCTTGCCATGTTTATCCCGCTGTTCAAGAATAACCCGGATGTTTCTCCGCTCAAAAAACTTGAGCGTACATTGCATCCGTGGATTGTCTACGCCATTTTGCCTATCTTCGCTTTTGCCAACTCCGGTCTGAATCTGCACGGTATAGGGCTGGAACAGTTGCTGCATCCTGTGCCAGCGGGCATCGCTCTTGGTCTCTTTCTCGGTAAGCAACTGGGCGTCTTCGGACTCAGCTTTTTGGCCGTAAAATTTAAAATCGCTCAACTCCCAAGCGGCATCAACTTTAAAAATCTCTATGGCGTCTCCATACTCTGCGGCATAGGATTCACAATGAGCCTTTTTGTTGGCGGGTTAGCCTTTCATAAAAACGGCATGCATGTGGCCTTTGATGAGCGCCTCGGAATTATTCTCGGTTCACTCATTTCAGGAGCAGTCGGGTATGCAGTCCTCCGCCTGACCACCCGACCACAGGCACAGAATCAATAAGGGATTCAACTGCCGTAGGGGCACGGCGTGCCGTGCCCCTACTTAAAAAACCGCCCCTGATCAAGCACCTGCCGGACAGCACAAGCCAACTCCCTTTTTGTCAGCGGCTTCATCATCAAGGCACGGGCACCGAGCTCCCGTGCCTTTTCTTCATCTATCAGCTCACTAAAGCCGGTACAGATAATCACCGGAAGATCCGGACGAAGAGCAAGAAGTTTTCGGGTCAGCTCATCACCGGTCATCTTGGGCATGGTCATATCAGTTAAAACAAGATCAACGGCACCAGGCTGTTGCTGAAAAGCGGCAAGAGCTTCAGAACTGTCTGTATAGGCAAGAGTCTGATAGCCGAGAGTCTCCAGAATCCTTTGGTTCATACGAACCAACTCCTGATCATCGTCAACAACAAGAATCCGCTCTGTTCCTGCGGGCAACAGGACCCCATCCTCCGTCTGCGTATCTTTTTCCCTTTCTCCTGCCTGGATAACCGGCAGGTAGACATGAAATACCGTTCCCTGACCGGGCTCGCTGTAGACCGTAATATCTCCACAAAAATCAAAAACTATGCTTTGGACAACAGCGAGCCCCAAACCGGTACCTTCTTCCTGCGCCTTGGTCGTAAAATAGGGCTCAAAGATTTTTTCCATAAGCTCCTTCGGGATTCCAGTGCCGGTATCCTGCACAGTGAGTTGCAGATACGAACCCGGTTGCAGACGCATCTTATTACCTACATCCTCCTGAGCAAGGAGGATCTGTTTCAAAGAAATCTCAAGCACACCGCCGGTCTCCCGCATGGCATAATAGGCATTGGTACAGAGATTCATGACAATCTGATGAATGCGGGTCGGATCTGCCAGCACAGCCTCGCAATCAGGACCAAGGCGCTGCCGGATCTCAATATTGCTCGGAATAGAGCAACGCAGCAGCTTTAAGGCCTCTTTAATCAGGAGCTGAATTTTCAGGGGCTGCACGTCCTGATCTGTTTTCCGGCTGATGGTCAGGATTTGCCGGACAAGCTCCCTGGCCCGATGACTGGCCTGCAACACCTCTTTCAACCAGAGAGTAACCCTGTCGCCCTGTGGTAAAACATCCAGGGCCAACTCTGTGTAACCGAATATCGGGCCAAGAATATTATTAAAGTCATGGGCGATCCCCCCTGCAAGGGTGCCGACAGCTTCCATTTTTTGGGAATGGCGAAGCTGAATTTCCATTTTTTTCTTCTGACGTTCCTCTCGTTTACGATCCGTAATATTACGCATAATCGCCCGGACAGATACAACCTCACCCAAGTAAAGTTGTGGAACCGCACTCACTTCAATATCAACCTGCTGCTCGTCCTTGCTGAGCAAGGCTGTCTCATAATTTTTTATGCATTTCCCGGTGGCAAATATCTGCTCCAAGGATGCAGCTGTTTGTCCCTTATAGGCCGGATGAATAAGATCAAGCAGAGGCATCCCGATAATTTCCTCTTTGCTGTACCCTAATGTTTTAAGTTCCACTGGGTTGGCACTGGTGATCCTTCTCTTTTCATCCACAATATGGATCATATCCAACGCATCGTCAAAAAGGCTTCGGCATTCAAACTCACTCCTGCTCAAGGCATCTTCCATATCCTTTCGTTGAATAGACAGAGCAAAAAGAGCCGCCAGACGCTCAACAGCCAACAGATCATGGCGGGTAAAACTTTCCGGTTTATCTGCAAGAGCAATTTGGCCGACGGCTTTCCTGTCGATCAATGCCGGAACATTCAACGAGTTTCTTTGGGGTTCAAGCCCATGTAGAAGCGTTGATTCCTGATCATGAGGCGATATATAATCTCTATAAAAGCCCTGCCGTGTATTCAGAGCCTGTCCCCATAATCCTGGATATTGACCGTTTTTCTTGGCAGGCAAGAGGCAAATGGACTGCTCTCCCCCTCCTTTTTCCCCTTTTTCCCCTTTTGCTGCAAAAAATCCTTTCCAGGGATACGCAGTCACAGCCCCGTTTATCCGATCAACAGTGCTCACAAAACCGTGCTGGCAGCCGGTTAATTTCTGGGCAGTATGCAGCAGTAACTCAGCAATTTCCTGCATAGAAAAGGCTTGGGAAATTAAGGCATCAGAGACCTTGGCCAGTTCCTTATTAACAGACAGCTCCCATAACAGCTCTTTTTCAGCTTTGATGCGTTCTATAATCTCTTTTTCGAGATGCTCCGTGCTTTGCTGAAGAGCAGTAGTTCTCTCCCGTACCTTATCTTCCAGTTGTTCCTCATTCGCCTTTAATTGACCAAACAGGAGCGTATAGGGTTTTATCAAACTTTCTGCAAAAACAGCTTTAGAGAGGCAGTATAAGGAAAAGATTCTTCCCAAAATCCCGGCAATTGTTTCAAGGGGGATGTTGGCCGATGCAGCGGGAGGGATTGTCGTCAATTCTGTCAAAAGAGCCAGTGCCACCGCGCCCCGTAAATAAGGCAAGGCCCTGCTGTCAAAATCTCTCTGTTTTTTATACAAAAAGACAAGTGAAAGCAGGAAGAAAAAACTGATAAGGTATTCACTGTTCTTTTTAAAGGCGGTCAGCCCTTCTCCGTCGACATAACAGACGGGAAAGCTCTGCGAAAAAACACTCTGAAATAGCAGCGTAACAAGCAATAAAAAGACAGGAATCAGCAGGTATTCATTGATTTTTTTATGAAGAAAAAAGAAGGCGAGCAAGAAGGATATGCTCTCCATATAACGAGCAGCAATCCACAGCTGGATAGAGGAGTTCCTACTGATCCCAGTGAGGATCGCCTCCCCTTCCTGAGAGGTCAAGGTATAAACAAAATCAATTGAGCCAATAAAAAGATACGCGATACCGAGGAAAAGAAAATAATGATTCCCCTGAAAACGACGGGTATTCCAGGTAAAAAAGAAGATACTGCTGACAAGGATGATGCTGAACAGTTCCGCCAAGGCATGAAACAGAAGGCGGCCATACACATCAGCCAGGTAAAGCGATGCAATTATTACAATTGGAACAAGGCAGGCCGGAGAGAAATGACTCCTCACTCTTTCTGTGTCGGCTTTCATTCGCTCGTCGGCAGGATGGCTGATTTTATCTTTCAGAAAACCTATCTATAACCTCTTCATTCAGCAAAGTAAACATTTAATTACAGGCCATAAAATTTCCTTTTACGACATCCTGTTTTTCATGAAAGGCGAGAGGTCAACGGGGGAATCTGTGCTCCTTCTTGCACTGTGCAATTCTTCAGAACACTGTTTGCCCCGATCACAGCCTTATCGCCAACCTGACAATTATGCAGGACTGCTCCTGAGCCGACCAGCACCCTGCTCCCGATTTTTGCGCTACCGGTGATCTGCACACCGGCCTGCACAACGCAATCCTGCCCGACCTGACAATC
>JBATKL010000051.1:0-22351 GCA_049669385.1 Candidatus Electrothrix sp.
CGGCAGTGTCCTGAGTGTTTTGGCAGCCACCTATTTCGGTTTTATCCTGACCCTTTCTGGAGCCTTTCTGATTTATATCCTCGCCGGATTTCTCTTGCCGGGTTTTGCTCCCTTTGTAACACCTGAAAAGAACGGTGCATTATCATGAATATGCAGCAGTTTTACGCCCTAGGCCAACTGATTAAAGAGGGGGAGCGGATCAGCAATCATTTTGATACGGTCTCCTTTGATCTTTTTGACACATTGTTGATCCGCCGTATCCATGATCCCGACTTGGTAAAGCCTGCTGTGGCCCGATATATCAGTAACAGGATCAACAGCAGAGCAACAGGGCAGGGGGTGGAAAAAACCTGGAGCTGGCAGCAGATACAAAAGCTCCGTGATACCTTTGAAAAAGAGCAACGCCAAGAAACCGGGCAGAAATTTGATGATTTCGAGGCCTGTTACCCGGATTATATGAGCCGGGTCATCACCACGGTGTTCGGTGAGCAGAACGATGACCGGCTGCTCCGGGAGGTTACGGACTACGAGCTGGCGGTTGAAAATTCGGTTCTTGTCCCACGTCAGGATTTGGTGAACTGGCTCAGGAGGCTCAAAAAGCAGGGCAAGAAGGTACTGGTCGTCTCGGACGTCTACCTGCCTGCGGCCCATCTGGAACGACTGATTGAGCATGCTGGTTTTCTGGATCAGGTGGATGCGGTGGTCTCCTCGGCAGACAGTTTTTTGGCCAAGGCATCGGGTAAAGCCTTTCCCATGCTCCAGGAGCGTTTTGATCTCCAGTATGAACGCTGGCTCCATGTGGGCGATAACCCGGTGTCTGACGGGGGCCGACCTGCGGAACAGGGCATTCATTCCCTTGTCCTCCGGGATGGTTTGGAGAAAATGCGTAAGTCTTTGGCCCGGCGGTATCATCATTATTCCTTGGGCCTCCCCTTCTACAGGGGCCGTTGCCTGCAACAGATCATGCTGCCTCTGGAAGCAGAAAATACCCGCCAGCACCCTCTGTATGTGAAGGGCTTTAACGTCTTCTCACCTCTGCTGTCCGCCTTTGTCCAAGGGGTTGCTGAATATTGCCTGAACGCGGGCATACGACGCCTCTATTTTTTTTCTCGCGAAGGCTGGCTCTTTGAGCAGGTCTGGAACAGGGTGATCCCGAAAATCTATGCCGGGATGGATAACCTCCCCGAGGTTTCCTACCTCTATGTGAGCAGGATGGCCCTTGCTCCTGCCAGCTGCGGCCATGCCGGACTTGATCAAGAACATGCGGATATCGTCTTTCTTCCGCCGGGCAATAAGGATTTCCGGGATGTCTGCCGGGTCTTCGGCCTGGAGGCAGCTGCCTTTACCAATATTTTGTCACTGTATGAACTGCATCGGGAGACAGTGCTCTCGCATCTTCATGAGGGTTTTCTCCCGGAAAACCGACTCCGCTTTAACGAAATGCTGGAGGACGAGGCCTTTCAGGAAGAGGTGAAAAAGCAGACCCTGCCTGCTCATCAGGCGCTCCACCGGTATTTGGAAGACCAAGGCTTTTTTGCGCAACCGGATGTGGCCTTGGTGGATATAGGCTGGTTGGGCACCATTCAGCGTTTTCTTCATCGAGCTATTGCCCACCGGCCAGATGCTCCACGCTGCCACGGCCTCCTTTTCGGGGCGACCCGAGGAATCCCCTATCCGACAACCCCGGCCAATTCCATCACCGGTATTATCTATGACCGTGACCGCTTTGATCTGGCCGCATCAACCCTGCTCTATAATCGGGATCTCTTTGAAGAGACCTGTCGGGCACCGCATCCTACCCTGAACGGATATCGCCTGATCGAAAAGAGCACAGAAGAGGGTGCGGATTATGAATTGATCTTTCGCCATGAGGATGATGCTATAGGACAGGCGGAAAAAGAACAGGACCATTTTTTCGCCCCGTTGCAAGAAGGCATTTTGGCCGGAGCAGAGCAATATGCTGCTGCCGCTGCCATCCTCGGCTATTCGCTGAGCGATGTCAAACCCTGGCTCAACTATCTGCTGGTCAGCCGAATGGCCTTTCCCAAGACCCGCGAAATTGAAGAGATCTGCCAGCGCCATCATCTCGATGATTTTCACGGCCAGCATAAGGCAACTAAAGCTGCTGCTGCCAAAGAGCTGTGGAAATGCTCACGACTCAAGCTGCGCTGGCGGCCCCTGCTACGCACCGAGTTTTTTTTACGCCTGATTAAAGAACGCCTTCGTTCATAAAAATATTCACCCCGCCCCCTTCTTTTTTTTGGGAGGGGGGTAATAAAAAACACTATATTATGAAAAAGCAATATGTCACTGGAAAAAATTATGATCTGGGCCAAGGAGAAATAGGGCGGATCATTGCCATGAGCTTGCGCAATAAAATTATTCCTCTCGGTAATCTTGGCGGTGGTGCCCGCCTCAAAGGTTTGCTGATTTTGCTACTCTCCCACCTTTTCGGCAGGATAATTTTCCCGCGTATAATCCCTTTTGAACAGAAACTGCACCGGTTGTATCTTCTGCTGAAAAGAAACAAGTAACCTTCTATACAACACCAGTTGCCCGGAGGCCTAAAAATGACCGAATTCATCTATCATGATCCCTTTCCCTTAGGCGAGGATTATACCTCGTATCGTCGTCTTGAAGGATCGGAACAATATGTGAGCACGGACAGCTTTGCTGGTGCCGAGATGCTCAAGGTGGCCCCAGAGGCCCTCTGTGAGCTGGCCCGGACTGCACTGCATGATGTCTCCTTTTTTCTCCGCCCAGAGCATAACCGTCAGGTCGCTGCTATTTTCGATGATCCAGAGGCCTCGGATAATGACCGATCCGTGGCCTTGGCCATGCTCCGCAATGCCGAGATCGCAGCCAAGGGCGTGCTCCCGATCTGTCAGGATACCGGAACTGCTATAGTCATGGCCAAGAAAGGCCAGCAGGTCTGGACGGGTTGTGATGACGCCGAACAACTCACCGCCGGTATTTTTTCAGCCTATACAGAGAAAAATCTGCGTTATTCGCAAAATTCGGCCCTGAGTATGTATGAGGAGATCAATACTAAAAATAACCTGCCTGCCCAGATTGATATCTATGCCGTCCCCGGCGCTGCGTACCGTTTCCTCTTTATCGCTAAGGGCGGTGGCAGTGCCAACAAGAGCTTTCTTTATCAGGAAACCAGGGCGACCCTTACCCCCGGAGTGCTGAAGAAATTTCTGATCAAAAAAATGAAAACCTTGGGAACCGCCGCCTGCCCGCCCTATCATATTTCTATTGTCATAGGCGGTACCAGTGCTGAGGCCAACCTCAAAATCGTCAAGCTGGCCAGTACCAAATATCTTGACGCCCTGCCTGTTACAGGCAATGCCCACGGCCAGGCCTACCGGGACACAGCCCTTGAGCAGGAACTTTTACAGGAAGCTTGGAAGATCGGCATAGGAGCACAATTTGGCGGAAAATATTTTGCCCACGATGTTCGGGTGATTCGCCTGCCCCGCCACGGTGCCTCCTGCCCGATTGGCCTCGGCGTATCCTGTTCCGCCGACCGCAACCTCAAGGCAAAGATAGACAGCCAGGGGATATGGGTAGAGGAACTGGATTATAATCCTGGTCGCCTACTACCCGATATCTTACGAGATAACAAAGACGAGCAGGCCGTGCGTATCGACTTAAACCGACCAATGTCGGAGATTCTTGCCCAGCTAGATCACCTGCCAGTGTCTGCACGTATTCTGTTGAACGGCCCCATTATCGTGGGAAGGGATATCGCCCATGCCAAATGGAAAGAGCTGCTAGACAACGGTAAGCCGCTGCCTGATTATCTGCAACAGCACCCGGTCTACTATGCGGGTCCGGCCAAAACCCCGCCGGGTATGGCTTCAGGATCTTTTGGCCCCACCACTGCCGGGCGTATGGATTCCTATGTTAATCTTCTGCAAAAAAATAAGGGCTCCATGATCATGATCGCCAAGGGTAACCGGTCGCAGCAGGTCACAGATGCCTGTCGAGAAAACGGCGGGTTTTATCTGGGATCAATCGGCGGCCCTGCAGCTCTGCTGGCTCAGGAAAGTATCACCAAGGTTGAATGTATTGATTACCCGGAACTGGGCATGGAGGCAGTCTGGAAGATTGAGGTGAAGGATTTTCCGGCCTTCCTCCTGATAGACAATAAGGGCAATGATTTTTTTGCCAAATAGGTCGGTTGCCGGAATGGGGCTTTGCCGCCCAACTCCTTTAACTCTTTTTCAACGACGGGATACTCAAGGGATACGTTGTCTTTTAGAGATATCGCTGTTATAGTAGCGACCCATATAAAGACCCTATACGGACAATAAGTATATTGCCTCGAACAACTCAATAAGAAGAAGGAAAAGAAAAAGATGGCAAACTATATAGAGGGAAATCTTCAGGGGAACGGCTGCAAAATCGGGATTATTGTTGCTCGTTTTAACTCCTTTATTTCCGAAAAGCTGTTGGAAGGGGCCATGGACACCTTGGTTCGCTCCGGTGTTAGGGATGAGGATGTTGATGTTGCCCGAGTTCCCGGTGCTTTTGAAATCCCCCTTGCTACCCAGAAGATGGCTAAATCAGGTAAGTATGATGCAATTATCTGCATCGGCGTGGTAATTCGAGGAGCTACCCCGCATTTTGATTTTGTTGCCGGTGAGGTTGCCAAGGGAAGTGCGCAGGTTATGCTTGATACCGGTATCCCGGTACTCTTCGGTGTTCTGACGACGGAGACCATTGAGCAGGCCATTGAGCGCGCTGGTACCAAGGCAGGAAATAAGGGAGCGGATGTTGCTGTGGCCGCGCTGGAGATGATCAGTCTCATGAAGCAACTGTAGGAGTGACCTGTTGATAATGAACAAGTATTTCAAAAAAAATAGCACGACATTTTATCTGTCGTCGATCGTGGTTTGATATGGGTCTACGAAGAAAATCACGGGAACTGGCTCTGCAATTTTTTTACGGGCATGAGCTTCAGGAACGTCCCTCTGCTCAAAGCAGTATCCTCGATAACGAGGTGGATAATTTTTACACCTGTTTTAAAAGCGATCAAAAAGCCCATCCCTATGCAGAACAGTTGATCAACGGCATCTGTGCTCATCAACAGGAAATTGACAATGCCCTTGCTGACTGTTCACACCATTGGCGGGTGGAACGGATGGCCTTAGTTGACCGCAATATCCTTCGCATCGCCGCTTATGAGATGCTGTATATCAAGGATATCCCGGTGACTGTGGCCATCAATGAGGCCTTAGAAATCGCCAAACGCTATGCCGAGCCGGAATCGATCAGTTTTATTAATGGGATTCTGGACAATCTGCAAGGCAAGAAAGCGGGTGATCTTGCGGTAAAATAGAGAAAGGACAGTAGCCTCTTTGGAGGGCTGTCCTTTTTACGTCTCGCTGCTAGATAGAACAGATATTTTTTGTGCAGTTCGGTTGTTTTTTCTCCGCTGTTTGCGGCTTCTGAGGCAAATCACAAGACGTTGGTTTGTCCAGAGAGTAAACCAACACTGTAAAAAGATCTTTTTTCTCTTCTGGAAGAATGCGGATCTGAAGATTTGCTAAAAGCGGCTCTCTTCCCAATTCGACAGGAATATTATTTAAGAGATTTGTTCCTATTTTAAATGCTTCATCAGGGGTATTCCCGTATCCTTTGAGGCACACCCCTGTGGCATAAACGGAACTGGCGAGAAAAAGGGAGGAGAAGAGAAAGAGTGTTGCTACTGAATGCTGCATATTTGTCCTCCGTGGTGGTATTGCCAAATGCTGGATCAGGTTTAAATCATATACTATAAAAATAATCATTCTTGAGTTTTTGTCAACTCATTTTCTCCTGTGCCCCAATAAAATAACAGGAGCCTAACCAGTCTTCACATTCACCTGATTATCCGTTAAAATTTCCGGTCGACTGAAGGTAGAAAAAACGTTCAACAAAGTATGTTCATTTTTGATAATATAACCAAGGGGAATTGTATGGCGAACCTGCGTTTCATGACAAAAAAAATACTCCTTCTCGTAACCGCACTATGCCTCAACGGCTGTCTCGGTATGCCACAATCTGTTACACCGATTAACGGATTTGAACTCAACAGATACCTTGGCACATGGTACGAAATCGCTCGTCTGGATCATTCGTTCGAGCGGGGTATGGAACAGGTCACTGCGGAATACTCGTTACGCGACGATGGCGGGGTCTCGGTGACTAATCGTGGTTTCCTGTCAGCGGAAAATAAGTGGAAGGAGGCTGTTGGCAAGGCCTTTTTTGTTGAGGAACCAACCACCGGCTACCTGAAGGTCTCCTTCTTCGGTCCTTTTTACGGTTCCTACGTTATCTTTGAGCTGGACACGGAAAATTATCAATATGCCTTCGTCTCTGGCCCGGACAATTCGTACCTCTGGCTGCTTGCGCGTACCCCGACAGTGGAAAAGAAATTACTGGATCACTTTGTTGCTCAGGCTCAACAGCTCGGTTTTGCTCCTGAGCAACTGATTTATGTGCCGCAGAAAACACACGGGAACATAATGCAATAGTTCTTTTGCCTCCTGCTGAAAAGAAAGGAAGATAAGGGCCTTCCGCGCCGCTCGCTGCAATCTTCCTGTAATTTTATCATGGTATTTTTACCCGGTTATAGGTATCATGCACTCCAGATTATTACTCATTCATTGTGGAGACTCATTATGAACTACTCTTCTGAAGTAAAGGAGATGCACTGTGTTGTCCAGGGGACAAACCACGGGCCTGCGCCCATCCCCCAGGAGGGACAGTGGAATCAAGTGCGTCAGATTGGAGATATCAACGGACTTACCCACGGCGTAGGCTGGTGTGCTCCTCATCAGGGAGCCTGCAAACTGACCCTGAACGTCAAGGACGGAATTGTCGAGGAGGCCCTGATCGAGACCATCGGATGCACCGGTATGACCCATTCCGCAGCTATGGCTTCGGAAATCCTGCCGGGCAAGACCATCCTGGAGGCCCTGAACACTGATCTGGTCTGTGACGCCATCAACGTGGCCATGCGGGAGCTCTTTAAGCAGCTCGCCTACGGTCGCAGTCAATCCGCTTTTTCAGAAGGTGGTCTGCCTATCGGGGCTGGTCTGGAAGATCTGGGCAAGGGACTGCGTTCGGTGACCGGAACCACCTACGGCACCAAGCTCAAAGGCCCCCGCTACCTGGAAGTGGCTGAAGGCTATGTCATGGAACTGGGCCTGGATGCGGATGACGAGATCATCGGTTATACGTTTGTTAAAATGGGACCGATGATGGATGCTATTAAAAAAGGCATTGATCCGGCAACGGCAATGGAAGAGGCTACCGGCACCTACGGCAGGTTTGCTGATGCCGTGAAAACTATTGATCCCCGGCAGGAGTAGACATCATGGCATTGTTTGAAGGATACGAACGAAGAATCGACAAGATCAATGCGGCTCTGGCCGAGCACGGTATTAAGGATCTTGAGGAAGCCCGAAAGATGAGCACAGATGCGGGCCTTGATGTGTACACCATTGTCAAAGAAGTACAGCCCATCTGCTTTGAAAACGCCTGTTGGGCCTATATTGTCGGGGCTGCTGTGGCCCTGAAAAAAGGCCAGACCAAGGCGGTGGAGATCGCTTCGACCTTGGGCATCGGTCTTCAGGCCTTTTGCATTCCCGGCTCGGTTGCGGAAAACCGCAAGGTGGGCATCGGGCACGGTAATCTGGCTGCCATGCTGCTCAACGAAGAAACCCGTTGCTTCGCTTTTCTGGCCGGGCACGAGTCCTTTGCCGCTGCGGAAGGAGCCATAGGTCTTGCTCAGTCAGCAAACCGGGTGCGCACCGAGCCCCTGCGAGTTATTTTGAATGGGCTGGGTAAAGATGCTGCTTATATCATCTCCCGAATCAACGGCTTTACCTATGTGAGGACCCAATTTGATTATGCCAGCAGCGCCTTGGATATTGTCTCGGAAAAACCTTTCTCTGAGGGACTTCGGGCTAAGGTACGCTGCTATGGTGCTGATGATGTCCGTGAGGGTGTGGCTATCAACCATCATGAAGGGGTGGATGTCTCCATCACCGGTAATTCGACCAACCCGACTCGCTTCCAGCATCCTGTAGCAGGTACTTATAAGAAGGAATGCCTGGAGCAGGGCAAGAAGTACTTTTCTGTTGCCTCAGGCGGCGGTACCGGTCGGACGCTGCATCCGGATAATATGGCTGCCGGACCGGCCTCTTACGGCATGACCGACACCATGGGCAGGATGCATTCCGATGCCCAGTTCGCCGGGTCTTCCTCGGTTCCGGCCCATGTGGAAATGATGGGCTTTATCGGGATGGGCAATAATCCTATGGTTGGAGCTTCTGTTGCTGTTGCTGTTGCTATGGAGCAGGCTGTGGGGTAGTACGCCGCGCTTTCTGCCGATAAAAGATACCTCGCTCTTGCCCCGGAGCGGGGTATTTTTTTAATGTCTCTCCTCTATTCAAATTCACTGGCATTCTTATCTCGATGATTCTGCTTTGCATAAAAAACAATCAATAATACACAGTAGCTGTTTTCTGTTGTTGAAAATTCTTTCCTCCGAGAGGATGCCGTGTTATTCTCGCGGCATGAAAATATATACTCTCTTTCGTTGTTCCGATTGTCAGGTCGTAAACGCAGGACGATTGAAAAGCAATAAGGTCGTTTTTGTTTTTATCTTTCTGCTCGTAACGGGTTTTTTTTCGTATCAGGAATTTGTTTCTGCTGTATACGGGGCTGAACTTCCTTTGGACAGAAGTAAATGGTCATTTCCACTCCGTTATTCGATTACAGATAGAACCATATCGCCAGGGAAGTCAAAGCCTTCTCCAGAAGGGTACCAGCACAAAAAAAAGACCTCTCCCGTTGCGACAAAACAAAAAATCGTACAGCCAGCTGCCCTAATGGAAGAGAGAAGAAAAAAGAGAAAAATACTGATGAATAGCCCCACCTGCGGCCGACCGTGGAAAAGCCCCCTTACTCGAATTCACGGTCGGATACGCAATGTTGAATATAGGGTTCAGCCTGTGACAGGACGAAGGGGTCTGCATCTTGATATAGACACCGGTCAACAGATAGAGACGATTATTCATGTCTATCCTGAACGATTAACTGCGAAGTGCCCGTCTGTTTTCTACTTTATGGTAGGAGATGAGGTGACTGTTACTGGATCTGAATTTTTTACTGGGAGGGGGGGGAAGCAGCAGAATATCTGTGCAGCAAAAATAACGCAAGAGGACAAAGTGTTGGGCGTCCGGGATTCGGTGACCGGAAACCTTGAACGTCAGTTATGCTGCGAGGAAATATGCGAAAAAAATTGTGCTGGTCTCCCCCTCATGTGCGACCAGATGTGCATGGGAAACTGCGGGGATAAACGGCTGCAGGCCGTTTATCAAAATATGCCGTTCCTTCCCTCCAATGACGAAGAATATGCGTCAAGGCCCCTTGATTAATTAATAAAATAACCGTAAAAATTATTTCTACTCAATTTCGGGGCTCATCCCCCGCTATGTACAATACAATATCTTGTAGAAGATGCCTTCTACAGTTACCAATAATATTTTAACGAGAAACAGAGAGAGCTATGGGGTTTCAATGCGGCATTGTCGGCCTGCCCAATGTGGGAAAATCAACCATCTTTAATGCGTTAACAGCAGCTGCTATTGAAGCGGAAAATTATCCTTTTTGCACAATTGAGCCCAATGTGGGTGTCGTGCCGGTGCCGGATAAGCGACTTGATATATTGGCGGATCTTGCCAAGACGCGCAGTAAGGTTCCCACTCCAATGGAATTTGTCGATATTGCTGGGCTAGTCAAAGGTGCCTGTCAGGGCGAGGGCTTGGGCAATCAGTTCCTCGGACATATCCGCCAAGTGGATGCCATTCTGCATGTTGTCCGCTGCTTTGAGGACGATAATATTGTCCATGTGGACGGCTCGGTTGATCCCATCCGAGACCTGGAAGTCATCACGATGGAATTGGTCATGGCTGACTTGGACACCGTGAGCAAGCGGCTCAAGAAGGCAGCAAGCCAGGCAAAATCAGGAGATAAAAAATTTATAGCCGAGGCTGCTTTTCTGGAACAGCTGCAAGGAATTCTTGATGAGGGTAAACCGGCCAGAAACTTGGAGCCGGAAACAAATCCGCAACGAGAACTGATGCGTGATCTTTGCCTGCTGACGACCAAGCCAGTTCTCTATGTGGCCAATGTTAGCGATGAAGATATTGCCGATGGCAATGATTTTGTCGAGCGACTCAAAGAGGTTGCCGAGAAAGAAGGTGCTTCTGTAGTGACCATTGCCGGGGCCATTGAGCAGGAACTCAGCTTGCTGGATGCGGAAGAGCAACAGGAGTTTCTTGCCGATATGGGCATGGAAGAGCCGGGCCTACACCGCTTGATTCATGCCGGGTATGACCTACTGGGGCTGATTACCTACTTTACAGTGGGTGAAAAGGAGACCAGAGCCTGGACCATCACCAAGGGGACAACTGGACCAGGAGCAGCCGGGAAAATTCATACGGATTTTGAGCGAGGCTTTATCCGGGCCGAGGTCATTGCCTATGAGGATTATATCGCCTGCGGCTCCGAATCTGCGGCTCGTGATAAGGGTCTGATGCGTTCAGAGGGCAAAGAGTATGTGGTCAAGGATGGCGATTGTATTCTTTTTCGATTTAACGTCTGATTATATCCGATAATGACCTGCGTCTTTTTCAAGTAAGAAAATAGGAGCATATTATGGAACATGAAATAGCCAAGGCCAAGGTGCTGATAGAATCCTTGCCCTATATACGGGAATTTAACAACAAAACCGTAGTGATAAAATACGGCGGTCACGCGATGGTGGATGAGGAGCTGAAGAAGAACTTTGCTTTGGATGTTATTCTCCTCAAATACATCGGCCTGAATCCTGTGGTGGTCCACGGCGGCGGACCGCAGATTAATAAATTTCTGGAAAAGATGCAGATTACCTCAAACTATATCCAGGGGATGCGGGTCACGGACGGCGAGACCATGGATGTGGTGGAGATGGTTCTAGTCGGCAAGGTGAATAAAGAAATTGTCGGCCTGATCAATCATTGCGGTGGCAAGGCCGTGGGTCTTTCTGGGCGAGACGGTGATCTTGTCCAGGCGAAAAAGATGAAGATGCTCGGGAAACCGGAAGCGGAAAACGCTCCGCCGGAGCTCATTGATCTCGGTCGGGTCGGTGAGGTGACTAAGGTGAATCCTGAAATACTTAACACCTTGGACGCTCAGGATTTTATCCCGGTCATTGCTCCCGTCGGAGTGGGCGAGGACGGACAGGCCTATAATATCAATGCCGATTTGGTAGCCGGAGCCATTGCTGCTGAGCTGGATGCCGTCAAGCTCATCCTGCTGACTGATGTGGAAGGAGTGAAGGACCGCGAGGGTAACCTCCTTTCTTCCATCAGAAAAGACTCTATTGAGCAAATGATTGAGAGCGGTGTCATCAGCGGCGGAATGATCCCGAAACTCCGCTGTTGCGCTTCCGCTCTTGAAAGCGGAGTCAAGAAGGCTCATATAGTTGACGGACGGCAGGAACACGCCATCCTGTTGGAGATTTTTACCCATAAGGGGATCGGTACGGAGATTACAGCATGACCGCAGTACATTTGAACAATACAGAATGGAAAGAAAAAGGTGATGCCGTGTTTGCAGGAACCTACAGCCGATTTCCGGCAGCTATGGTGCGGGGAGAAGGTTGTCGGCTTTGGGATGCGGATGGCAGGGAGTACCTTGATTTTCTTGCAGGTATTGCGGTCTGTTCTTTAGGGCATTGCCATCCGGCGGTCACTGAGGCGGTGTGTACGCAGGCAAAGAAGCTCATGCATGTCTCCAACCTTTTTTACACTGAGCCGCAAACCGAGCTGGCTGAACTGCTTACTGCAAACAGCTTTGCTGATCGAGTTTTTATGGCCAATTCCGGTGCGGAGGCCAATGAAGCAGCGATTAAGCTGGCCCGAATCCACAGCGGCAAGGGCCGATACGAAATTATCTCGCTCTCCGGTTCCTTTCACGGGCGAACCCTGGCCACGGTTGCCGCGACGGGACAACCCAAATTTCAGCAGGGTTTCGAACCCATGCCTGCCGGTTTTGTTCACGCTGACTTTGGAGACGCTGATGAGCTTGAAAAACTGATCAATCCCAGTACCTGTGCTATCCTCTGTGAACCCCTTCAGGGCGAGAGCGGTGTACGTCCCCTTGAACCTGCCTATTTACAGAAAATACGGAGCCTCTGCGATAAGCATAATCTGCTTCTCATCTTTGATGAGGTACAGACTGGAATGGGGCGAACCGGTACCCTATTCGCCTACGAGCAGCTGGGTGTTACCCCGGATATCATGACCTTGGCCAAAGCCCTAGGCAACGGCCTGCCTATTGGAGCCATGCTGACCCGCTCTGATATCGCAGCCTCCTTTACGGTCGGCACCCATGCCTCCACCTTTGGCGGCAATCCGGTGGCGGCGGCAGCTGGTGTTGCGGTGATGCAAACCATGCTGGCTGACGGCTTTTTCGATGCCGTTCAGGAGATGAGTGCCTATTTTATCCAACGCCTGGAAGACGTTGCTGCTGAGTTTCCACAGCTCTGTTCCGGCGTTCGCGGTAGCGGTATGCTCCTTGCTCTGGTTCTGACGGAAAAGGGGATTGGACACGGAATTGATGTTGTTCAGCAGCTTTTTGAGCGAGGTTGTTTGATTAATTTTGCCGGGATGCGGGTGCTGCGTTTTATTCCGCCCTTGACTGTGAGCCGGGAGGATATTGATCTTCTTATTAAGCAGCTGCGGCAGGTCTTTGCTACCATCGGCTAATTTTTTTCTCAAGCAGGATCAGAGGGGAAAACCTTGGTGCTCCCCCTGATCCCTCTCCATCAATACAAACGGTCAAAAATCCGATCACTGAACAGCAGCTCCTGATTTGATTTTAACAGATTGATCACCCACTGCGTTTTATCCTGACGATCCTGATCAGGCTCATGAAAAACAAATTGCTCACCACCTCTATGGAGAAGATCCCCTTGTAGGGTAAAGATGAGATGCTCATCAGATCGCTTCATTGCAGTGCCCTTGGGTGGTGGCGGATAATGTTCAACAAAGACCTCTGAACCGGAACTGTAGATATACTCATTTCCTCTACGATAGCTCCATTTCATCACATGCTGCATCAGGGCGAAGCGTTCCTGACTCGGGTTTTCATCAAGCATGCTCTGTCCCAGGAAGGCATTTTTTCGCTGGATGCCGAGGAGGTCCAACACGGTCGGGGCAACGTCAATCTGGCTTGTCACAATATCAGACACCTTGGGCTTTAAGAGAGCGGGCGCGTAAAAGAGTAAGGGCATTCTGAAATACGCCTCCTGTTTTTCAACTGTGGTCAGCTGCTCTTCCGGCGGAAAATACCAGATACCGTGGTCGGAGGTTATGATGAACAGGGTGTTGTTAAAGTAGGGCTTCTTTTGCATCCTCTTCATGAACTCACCCATTGCCCAGTCTGTATAGTAGATCCCGCGACAGTAGTTGCTGTACTTTTTATCCGCTGTTTCCGGCAGGGTCTCGGGCGTTTCTGAATAGGCAAAATCAAAGGGCCAGTGATTGGAGAGCGTCATGATCTCGGCAAAAAAAGGTTCCTTCTGCTTATCTAAGATTGATTCCGCATAGGAGAAAATCGCTCTGTCTGAGTAACCCCAGCCGATTTTTTCGGTAGCGTCTGGATTCAGGTCGCTGCCGTCATAAAGATCTTGAATGCCATGTTTTTTCAGAAAATCGTCTTTATTGGCATAACTTGATGTAAACCCGCTGATCCATATGGTCTTGTAGCCGTCCTCCTGTAAGATACCTGGCAGTGAACTCAACTTGAGCTTTGGTCGCTTCATGTAGATAGGGGATCCCGTGTAGTTCGGATAAAAAGAACAGAGCAACGAAAGCTCACCCCGGACGGTTTGGGTTCCGTTTGCATAGAAATTTGTATAGAGCACCCCTTGCTGCGCAAGTTGATCAAAGGCGGGTGTAAAGCTCAGCTTGGCCCCATAGGTGCCCGACTCCTTTGCCCGCACCGACTCCATCAGAATCAGGACAATATTGGGCTGTTTGACCTCTGGAACCAGAGAACTGCCTCTGCGTTGCTCCTTCGGAGTTTTTATAAGAGGATAACTACTGTCTGTTGAGGCGATGTAACGGCTTGTATCAACAGCCGGGTAGAGCGAGGGGTCGATACTTCCCCGCATTGCATCTCCCTCGGAAAAAAAACTTTTGACGACCAGCTCTCTTGCTAGGTTGACGAGAAAATTATGTTCCGAGGGGGCAAAATTCCTTGAGGCGGCAACGGAGTGAACGGAGAGACTGAGGATTACGATCAGCAAGCCAACTCTTTTTGAATATTTTTTCGGTGTATCTCCCCAAAGTACCGCTAGAAGAGAGAGTGTTAGGGGGGCAAAGAGGGCAAGAGAGATCTCTTGCCATGTTGCATTTTCAAAGACACTGCTTTGTATGGATAGCCCGACACTCCATTGGCCGAAGAGTTCAGCATGCACCCAATCGTGAAAGACTTGATAATAGAAGACATTGCCGATAAAGGTCAAGCTGACGATAATACTGATGCATGCCGCCACCGCGATGCGCATCTTGACGGATTTTATTGTTGTTACAACCTGAAAAAAGAGATAAAAAAGAGCTGCAAGAGAGACTGTATCAAGAAGCATGAGAAAGGTCCACTTACTCTCTGTGGCTACAACCGTGTAGGAAGAAAAGAGAAAAGATATAATCAGAGCTGCACAGACCTGCAGCAGTAAAGGAATAGACAAGATACTCTCCTCGGCATGGGTTCCGTTTGATTTCAAATTCATCATTTTGAATTACGTAACAAATAAGCGGTCGAGAAAGCCCGTTTGTACCCGCTTTTTGTTTTACCTTATTACAGCCTGATAAGCGATGAACTGAACAGAACCCGTGCCTAGGTAGTTCCTCTTCCAGTACGGCTAAACTTCAACACCATACCCAGCATAGACACGGAGAATGTTCTTCACCATAGCCTTGAGGCCGTATTTTCCGGCAATGTCCTGTCGCTGCTGCTCGATCAGCCCCTCATCCCGCTGGAGATGTTCTGCCAGCTCAAGTAAACCAACCTTGGCCGCAGTCAGGTCATTATAATCAACGGTTCTATATTGTTTGACAAGAGCTAAGGGTTCGAGAAGAGAAGGGGTCCGGCAGACCAGCAGAGGGATACCGTAGAGCAGCCCTTGGATAAAGGACTGGGAAATACCTTCGGTTTCATAGGAGGAAAAAAAGATGATATCAAGGGCGGAAAAAAAGCGCTCGGGATCTTCCTGATGACCGGTGAGTATGAACCGATCTTTAACACCTGCTTCAGCAATATCTTTTTCTAGAATTTTACGCCCGTTGCCACCGCCAACAATCATGAATTTATAATTTTCTGGCATGGTTGCTGCTGTATTGGCAATAAATTGATGTCCTTTATATTCTCGTAAAAAAGAAATATTGCCCACCAAAATATCTTGCTCTGCAATGCCGTATTGTTCACGGATTTCCGTGCGATTCTGCGCAGAAAATTGAAAACGCTGCTCATCAATACCAGTGGACTGGACAACAATTTTTTCCTTCTGTACCTTTTGTTCCACCAATTGACTGGCGATAGACTCACTACAGGCGAAAACGATATGGGCAAAGGCGTTATAGCTGAATGAGGAAGAAATCGGGGCCAGAACATGCCGGGTTTTAATAACCAGAGGAACTCGACAGATTCTTGCCAGGCAACCAGCCATCCAGGAATCTTCTGAAGAATGGGTATTGATGACTGTCGGTTGCAGGTGACGGATAAGTTTATAGAGTTCCCGCCAAGCAACAAGATTGAACTTGGAAGAAAAGTCGATATAATGGACCGGGATCCCCTCGGCTTGACCACGCCGGGCAAGTTCAGCACCCTCTCGAACAACCATTCCGACGCGGAAGCCTAATTTCTTAAGTTCTCGCAGTTCGGTAAGTGTGCGTATCTCCTGGCCACCCCAGGAGCATGACCAATCAGTATGTAGGATAAGTGGTTGTTGTGTCAATTTTTTGATCCCTTTTGTTTTTTAAGCGAGCATCTGGGAAGAAGCCCTTATTCGTCCAATTCTTGATCGACGTCGCTGAGATTAAAGACAAGCCCTGTATCATTCTCGCAGGCTTCAATGGCATCCTGTATCCTGTCTTCAAAATACTGGTCACCTGAAAAATCCAAGCTCTCTTGCAAATTCATAAGATGTGGAATCAAATCAGGATCTGCCAACTCTTCAGCTGCCTCAATACTCAATATGCTGACATCATGCAATGCCCATTCCTTGACCAACTCAGCAAAGACCCGTGCATCTTTTCGTCGAGCTAAGCCCACTAGGGCCTCACCGCGAATTTCTGACTCAGGATCCTGCAAGCCTGCGGCCAAGGCCTCGCGGATCTCTGGACCATCTATATCGGTCTGAGCGGCAAGAGCAAACATGGCCCAATTACGGACATCGTCATCATTATCGCGACTCAGTTGAATCAAGGCAGCAATGGCCTGCTCATCATCATGGCAACTGAGCCCGAAGGTGACCCCAAATCGGACCAGCGCATCTTCATGCTGAGCCAACTCCAGTAGTCGAGGAATTGCCCGCGCATCATTACGATGCCCTAAGCTGATTGCCGCATAGTGGATGACCTTATGATCAGGGTCATTGAGCAGGTTGATCAGGATCTCAACAGATTCCTCATGGAATGATCGCTTTTCCCAACCCAGCTGGGCAAGAATATCCGCGCCAATAATGCGATCCTCAGGAACTTCACTCATTATGAGCTGCCTGCCAAGGTCAAATTCTTTCCATCCCCCTCGAAAATGAAGAATACCGATGGCTTCACGGGTATCATCTGCCGAATTCATCTCTTGGCGATGGGCTGCAACCAATTCCTCTGAACTTCTCGGGTCTTCTTTGTAATCCATTGATGTGTCTTGCATTATTCCTCACGCGGGGTTAGAGACAGCTTCAATATTTATTGTACGTGTGTAACGAAAGAAAAGGTCGAGCGGTGTGCTGAAAAGAGAGAGGAAGGGAACAACGTAAGCAGGATGCCCAGAGGGGGAAGGGGGCATCCCGCTTACTTATTATGCGAGGTTCGTTACCGTTACTCTTTTACTCTTGATTAGCCTCGATTTTTAAGAGCTTATCGCCGACCTTGAGGGCAGCGCCCACCTTGACGTTGATCGTCTTCACAATACCGGCCATTTCTGAAACAACCGGGGTCTGCATCTTCATGGCTTCGAGAACCATGACCTGCTCGCCTTCAGCAATTTCTTGCCCTTCCTTCACATTAATTCCACTAACATTGCCAGCAAAAGGTGCTCGGATGTCGCCGACACTGGCCAACTCGACAATCTCTTCTTTAGACAGAGTTGCCACAACCTGCGTGCCTGCCACAGCCTCCGGCTCAAAGACATAAACCCGCTCATGGTGATCCACGTTCAGGTAGACATTGGTCTCGCCGCCCTCGTTTTTCTGGACAGGGCCGATCTCTAACATATGCTCCTTGCCCGAATGATCGCGGAAGGTAATAGTCTCACCCAAATCAAAGCCGCCTTGGCGGAGGAAGATGGACGGGGGCAAAACATAGGATTTACCAAATTCTTCTTCAAATTTAAAGAAGTTGACCGCATCATTCGGGTGCTGAAGATAGGTAACCAGCTGCTGTTCTGTAGGTTTACAACCCAAGCGGTCAGCCAAGGTCATACGCTCCTGCTCGATATCCATGTCTTCAATATCATCAATCCCACCTTCTTTCTCAAGGATAGTCTTCCAGTCCGGTCCAAAGACCTTTTCAAAAATCCATTCATCTGGCTGGTAGAAGGGGAAAGGGCCGTATTTACCAAGGAGGAGATTTTTCAGGTCTCCAGAAGGTGCTTCATAGCGACCGTCCAGGACATTGGAAACCGCTGTTGTCCAGAGGATCTGGGAACCAGGGGTTACACTCCAGTAGTTGCCCAATTCCTTCTGCACCTTGGGCAACTCCTTGTGAAGGATATCCGGCATCTTATCCAGGAAACCGCCTTTCACAGCCTGCTCCAGGCTGGAGCCCATAGCTCCGCCAGGCAGTTTGTGAATCTGGACAGTGGGCTGAAAGCCCTTGATCTGAGATTCAAACTGAGCATAATGCTGACGCTCGTCCTTGATAATATCAGAAGAGGCAATCACCGCCTCTTCATCAATGCCCACAGCGGTCTTACCCAGATCCTTCAAGGTTTGGATAACGGTCAGGATAGGCGGAGGCCCGTAAAAACCAGTTAAGGCGTGATCCGAGGCATCAACAATCTTGGCCCCGTTCATGACCGCCTCAACAATGCGGCCTACATCATTGCCATCGGTATTATGGCCGTGGTAATGAATGATGATATCTGGATAGGCCTGCTTAATAGCATCCACCAGCTCACCGATGCGACGCGGAGTACCTAACCCACCGTGATTCTTGATACAGAGGGTGATATCCTCGCCAGTAACATCCAGGATATCCTGAACCTTGTTGACATAGTATTCATTGGTATGCTCCGGGCCGGTGGAAAAACAAATGCAGGGCTCATTGATCTTGCCTGCCTTGGCCACCTCTTCAAACACAGCCTGCATATTGGGAATGTGATTCATGAAGTCAAAAGTTCGCCAAACATCAACGTACTTGGCAAACTCCCGAACCGTGAAGCGGATCACATTCTGCGGGTAAGGACGGTAGCCAAACAGGTTCACCCCCCGACAGAGGGTCTGGAACATGGTGTTGGGCATGGCCTCGCGCAGTAATTCCAGCTTAAGAAAAGGATCTACCTGCTTGCGGAGAATGTCCACATGCACTGAGGCACCGCCGGTGATCTCCAATGAAAAATAACCAGCTGCTTCCCTGGCCTGAGCAGCCATCAAGTCGGTATGCAGTAATATGCGATTTTTATAATCGGACTGGGACATATCCCTGGCCGTATTGGTGATATAATAGCCATCAGCCTCACGCAATGCCTTGAGCACTACTGCTGTCTCCATATCCTGGGTAATTCGTGTCATAACTCTGTATCCGTGAAATATTCTTTGATTATCCGGTCGCCCTTTCATGCCGGGCAGACACGCAGGTCTGCCCCTACAGCGGGATCTTCTTTTTCTGGGAATCCCTTACGCCGCGTAGGTATTTTCACCTTTTTGATGAATCTCGGCGATCAGGCGAGCCAGCTTGTTCACCTCACTGGTATCCTCTTCGTAATTCAAGAGATTATCATGGGTGTCAAGAAACGAGGTATCAAAATGGCCTGCTTGAAAATCAGGCTCATTAAGCAGATTGAGAAAGAAAGGAATAGTCGTCTTCGGACCGCTGATAACAAAGTTCTTCAGACAACGTCTGAGTCGATCCACGGTCTCGTGCCAGGACCAACCGAACACGGTCAGCTTGACCAGTAAGGAATCATAGACTTGGGGAATGGTGTAGCCCTGGTAGCAGAAGCCGTCCAGACGTACGCCGTAACCGCCCGGTGAACGGTAGACCCGAACAGTCTTGCCGCCCTCAGGCATGAAGTTGTTCTTGGGATCTTCGGCGTTGATGCGCAGCTCCACCGCATGGCCCCGCAACTGGACCTCGTCCTGACCGAAGAGTAATTCTTTGCCCAGGGCCAATTTAATTTGGGTCCGGACAATATCAATACCGGTGATCATCTCGGAGACCGTATGCTCCACCTGGATACGGGTATTGATCTCCATAAAATAATAACTGCCGTCGCTGTCAAAGAGGAACTCCACCGTGCCTGCATTGAAATAATTGGCAGCCTTGGCAGCCTGTACAGCGGTCTGACAGATGTCTTCCTGCTGCTCTGGAGTCAGCTGGAAAGCCGGAGCGATCTCGACGAGTTTTTGATTGCGGCGCTGAATAGAACAGTCGCGGGTGCCGAGATGGACCGTATGACCGGTGCTGTCGGCAATAATCTGGACCTCAATATGCTTGGGCTTAACCACCACTTTTTCCAGATACACGGAATCGTCGTTAAAAGCAGCTTGGGACTCTGCACGGGCAATTTCGTACTGTTCTCCCAGCTCTTTCTCCGTCTCGACCCGTCGGATGCCGCGACCACCGCCACCGGAGGTTGCTTTGAGCATGATTGGGTAGCCGTACTTCCTGCCAAACTCCCTGGCCTCTTCCAGCCCTTCTTCACCGGCCTTCAGGTTCTGCGTCCCCGGCACCATGGGGATTCCAGCCTCAGCCATGATTGTCCGGGCCATGACTTTATTGCCCAATTTATCAATCACATCCGAAGAGGGGCCTATAAAGATAATACCCGCGTCTTCGCAGGCTCTGGCAAAATCAGCATTCTCGGCCAGAAAACCATAGCCGGGATGAATCGCCACTGCACCGCTCTTAATGGCCGCATTAATAACTTTATCAATGTTCAGATAATCACAGCGGGGACCGTTGCCGAGCCAGATCGCTTCATCGGCTATTCGTATATGTTTAGAATCCTTATCAGGCGTTTCATAAATAGCTACAGCTTCGTAATTTAATTCCTGGATAGCTCGGATAATCCGTATAGCTATTTCCCCCCGGTTAGCAACAAGTATTTTTGTTTTCACTGGTTCAGCCTTTCTAAGATTTTTGATTAATGTGATGACAGGTCAAGTTGAATGAAATTGGATACTGCAATCGTATTTTTTGAAAAAATATGAGGGAAGGTTGTAATAATAACAGAAATTCTTTTATTAGGCAAGTGAAAGGTCTTAAATGAGCTGGGTTATCTTGCTTAAATACTGTTGGAACAACAGGTTGGAAGTAAAAGGGGCTCCTCGCTTCGCAGCCCCTTTTTTTGAGCGATACCCGCAGAAAGGAGAATCAAGGAATCAGGTGCTACTGAAGTATCGGGCGGGCATTCGCTGGCTGAACTGTGCTTCTTTCCTGAATTCAGACATGATTTTCCCTAACCCTGCAAGACAAAAAACTTGACCTCTATCCTATTACAGACTAAGAATTGTGCTGGAAGTATAAAGTTGTCAATAGATCGTTCGTTGTTGAGAATATACACTTATTTCTTATTGAGACTGAATTTATATGGCGCTCTCCGGGTATGTAAATACATTTCTTCTTCTGACCGCCCTTGCTTTGCATCCGGTAGTTGCCTCTGCTGAACAGCCCGACCTTCCTTCTCCTACCCCGATTATTTTCTCCGCAACACCCAACAATTACTCCCTGCTCTGTAACAGCCAATCCCTGAAAATCACATACATAAACAAGCTGAAGTCTCTCGGGAAACCAGGAGACCAGCGTGAAGAAGCTGATATATACTGTCGCCTCGGTGACCTGGAAAATGTAACCAGAAACTTTGAGAAAGCCAAAGACGCGTACAGGGAGGCGGGATTGCGTTACAAGGAAACAGATAACCTTGGGCTGGGCAGGGTTTGGTACGGTCGCGGGCAGATGGAAAGAAAGCTCAACCGGTATGATGACGCTGAAGGCGCTTATGAGAAGGCCAACCATTACTACGGACTTGCAAGTAGTTGCCAAGGCCAAGCTGCTGTCCAGCTTGCTCTCGGACACGTAAAAAGGAGTACCGCTAAAAATTTTAAGGATCTTAAAGAAGTCCGAAGGTTTTATAAAAAAGCAAAAACTCTCTATCAGGTGGAAGAGAGTCGAGTGGGGGAAGCAAATGTTTTGTGCGCTCTCGGCGATTTAGAATGCTCATTAGGAAATTATGAAGAAGCACGAAGTTCGTATGAAAAAGCTGAATTACTCTATAAAAAAATGGATAATTCTCTTGGGTTGGCGAATGTATTGACCGGACAGGGGGATTTAGAAAGAAAACTCAACAAGTATGAGGATGCCGAAAAGCGTTATCAAGAAGCTGAGGATAAGTACGAAGACTTTGAAGATCCTCTTGGTTTAGCAAATGTTCTGACCGGGCAGGGGAGTAAAGAAAGGAAGCTTGATGATTATAGGAGTGCTGAAAAATTTTATGAAAAAGCACTGAATCAGTATCGTCAAACTAACGACAGGCTGGGAGAGGCAAATGTTCTCATAGAGCAAGGGCATTTAGAAAGTAGACGAGATAGAGAGAAGGCCCAAGGATTGTACAATACGGCAAAGGAAATCTACGATCAGCTGGAAGATAAAGATAAGCTCGGGCAAGCCAATGTTGCCCTCGGATTAGGACGCCTGAAGGCTCTCCAAGGCGAGCTTGGTTCAGCTCTTACTTTGTATGATAAAGCGGAAGGACTTTACCGTGATATTTATAACCGTCCCGGCTTGGCCGACGCTCTTACAGGACAAGGGCATTTACAAGGTATGCAGGGTAAAAACGATCAGGCACGAAGAGCATACAG